>JAQBNY010000234.1 GCA_028288315.1 Mucilaginibacter sp. | reverse complement strand
GAAGCAAATAAGCAAACACCTGGTTTTTACAGCAAAAGTTAATAACCTGTTAAATACACCTACTACTATCAAAATCAGCAACCTGATCCAGTCAAGAGATATATCTAACGTTAGCTTTAATGCAGGTCTCCGTTATTCACGCTAAAAAGAAAATCAACATGAAAAAGAATTATATATACATATTACTGGCAGGTTGTTTATTAACTACTTTGCTAAATGCCTGTAAAAAACAGGAAATAACTACATTTAATAAAGTAAGCATCCCCACCTCAAGCCCTATTGCACCCGGCAATATAAGCGGTTTTGTTAAAGGAACATTATTAACCGGCCAAACTTACACAGTTACAGGCGATATTACGGTTAAAAAGGGTGACACGCTGGCTTCACAACCCGGTGCAATTGTAATTGTTAAAAATAACTCACAATTTAATATTCAGGGAGTATTACAATTGCTGGGTTCTAAAGATCAGCCTATATCTTTTAATTCAGATCTTAATAAGCCGGGTACTTGGGGCGGTTTCCAGGCAGATAGTGCGCAAGCGATTACTATTAAATGGACCCATGTAGATAATACGGGCGGACCCGATGCATCAGGCAGCGCCAGGCGGACCCTAATTGTTAACAAGGCCATCCCTGTTGATATTGAAGACTCATGGTTTACAAACGGACAAGATGATCTGATGGGCCTTTTTCAAGCAAAAATAACCATCCTCAGGAATACCATCAGCTCGTCTGGCAGTACCGATGGTGAAGGCATGAACATAAAATCTGGGGCTACCGGAGTGGTGGCTTATAACGTTATATTTAGCCAGGCTGGCAGCGGTGTAAAGCTGGAAACCAGTCCAAGCGTACCTTTCCCGCAAACAGAAGTTGATGTTTATAATAACACCTTTGTTTCAAACGGCTGGAGAAGAGGATCTGCCGAACCAGGACGTGCTGTTTCTGTTGGTGTAAACGCCATAGGCCATATTTACAATAACATTATTGTAAACTGCTATCATGGTATAGAAATATTTAATGACGCCGACCTGGTAAAAACCACATACGGTAATAACCTGTTTTATGCTACTGTAGATACTTATGCCGATCTAAAAATCCCAACTCAACAAATTAATATCAGAGATAATTTTTACCCTGCATCTGGTATGGGTAAACCACAGTCTACTGACCTTATATCTACCAAAGTTGGTGTTTTCGACCCGATGTTTGTTAAATTTGACGGTACTGTAGCCGCACCTAACGGTTATCCAAACACTAATGATTTTACGTTGCAGAATGGTTCTCCTGGATACGGAAGGGGTAATACAAACTTCCATAACGGTTTAGGGAACCAGGATATGGGAGCTTACACTACTGATGGTAAGGGAAATCAGCACTAATAACACAATTAAAAATTAAAACTATAAATATCCATCATGAAAAAACTACTTTTTTTATTATTTGTAACAACCACTTGCGCTACACTTAACACTCAAATTGCTCGCGCACAGACGCCGCAATATGTGTTAGACAAAACAATTGCATTACCTGGCGACGGCGGTTACGATTACTCTTATATTGACCAGGCTAATCAAAAATTATATGTATCACACGGAACAGCTGTTCAAGTGATTGATCTTAAAACAGAAAAACTTGTTGGAACTATTGATCAAATGAAAGGCGTACATGGTATTGCTATAGTAAACAAGCTTAACCGTGGTTTCATAAGTGATGGTAAAGACAACTCTGTTGTAGCTTTTGATATTAAAACTTTAGAGATTATTAAAACAATTCCTATAACAGGTAAAAAGCCCGATTGTATCATTTACGATTCGTATTCTAACAGAGTATTTGCTTTTAACGGCGATAGTAATGATGCTTCTGTTGTTGACCCGGAAAAGTTGGAGCAGTCTGGCACGGTGAAATTAAACGGCGCCCCTGAGTTTGCTGTAGCAGATGGAAAAGGTAAAATTTATAACAACCTGGAGGACAAAAGCAGCCTTGATGTAATTAATACCAAAACCTTAACAGTAGAAAAAAATTATAGCCTGGCACCATGTGGTGGCCCCACAGGTATAGCTATTGATAAAGCTAATAACAAATTGTTTACTGTTTGCAGGGAAAACAAAGGACTGAGTGTTGTAGATATTGCTACCGGAAAGGTTTTACAGACACTTCCAATTGGCGGTGGTGTTGATGCAGTAGTTTATGATGTTAAAAATAAATCAATATTTGTATCAAACGGTGATGGTACAGCAACTATATATAAACAGGAGTCGCCTGATAAGTACACGTTGGTTCAAACACTGACAACTCAAAACCGGGCTAAAACAATGGCAGTCAATGAAGCTACACATAAATTATATTTTAGCGTACCCGAGTTTACAAACGGCACAAAAAACATTGTTCCTAACAGCTTTAAAATTTTAGTATATAAAACTAAATAACTGGCTTAAATTAAACATACAGTATTTTAAATTTAAGGTACAGGCAAAACTGCTTGTACCTTTTTTATGTAATGATGTGTGTTAATATAATCAGGAAGTTCCGCTGTATTCACTCGGTTTCCGTTTAAATCTATAATGGTCGACTGACCATACTATGAGACGTGTTATGAAATAACTCATAGCTTAACAAATAGGGTTAAAATACTCTGTAATTAATAGTTAAAATCTTTGTAAATTGGCTTGATTTGTTAGTTCGTTAATTTATTAATGAACAACCTTTAGCCTTGTTATCCCAGTTATATATTAATGCTGCCGTAGGAGTTTGCTGAACTATTGAAAAGGAATTAAACTAACATATAGTTTTTACTTATTTAATCGGTTATGAAAATTGCTTTGACTTTTTCTGGCGGCGGCTACAGGGCAGCAGCTTATAGCTTAGGTGTATTATCCTATCTCGATAGAATTAAGATGGGAAATAAATCGCTGCTTGAACATGTAACTGTTATATCTACGGTATCTGGGGGGACGATAACCGGTTTAAGATATGCTCTGGGAATAAAAAATGGCGAAAGCTTTGATAATATTTATAATAAATTATATTTATTTCTTGTTGGTACTGATCTTATCTCCAAAAGTCTTGAACGTTTAACAGAAAAAAATGGCTGGGACAGCAGGCGGGTAAAGAGCCTGATTAATGCGTTCGCTGATGTGTATGACAAGGAGTTATTTGATGGCAAAAAGTTTGGCCATTTAATGAAAGATTTGCCAACGGAACATTTAAGGCACCTTTCTTTTAACGCCACTGAATTTGATAACGCTTTACAATTCCGGTTTCAGTGGTCCGAAAAAGTAACTACTGCAAAACCTGGAGACCCTGAACGAGGGCTCATCGGTAATCACGCAATACGAATACCTGAAGACATAGCCCGTGAGATTAGGCTCGGTGATATTTTAGCTTCTTCATCCTGTTTCCCCGGAGGATTTGAGCCTATCAATTTCCCAACCGATTTTGTGTTTCAGGATGAAAAACATATTCAAACACTTTTAGGTCAGTCGGCGCATCCTGTTGGGTTAATGGATGGTGGAATTGTTGATAACCAAGGTATTGAACCAGTTTTGCTGGCGGATGCACGAATGCAGTTAAATAACCCTGAACGCCCGGGGCTTGCACAATCGGTTCATGAATTAGATTTGATTATGGTAGCCGATGTGGCAAGTCCGTTTATGGAGGGGTACGTTGCCAGTAAGCAAAATACAAATGGAAGGTTAAGGCAACTGACCCCTGGCCTGGTTATAAGCTTAAACACCTTGCTGCTTATTATTTCAGGAGTTGGCTTATTTTGGAGTGTCCGCCAGGCCGCTCTCGGCTGGATCATCTTTTTTTCGGCTTTGGTGACCTTAACATTAATTGGATTTTTATTGTTCCGATGGCTTAAAAAACTCCCTATGTCTTTCAATGTCCCGGAGGCTTTTATGAAGCCATTGGGTAAGCTGCTTAAACTAAGATTTTACGTTTATGAAAATCTAATATTTAATCGTGCAGATTCGTTGCTTAAGATGACCATGAGCGTATTTTTAAAACATGTGCGAAGATTAAATTATAAGCGTATTTATGAAGACGCTACCTGGAAGAACAGACGTATTATGAATGCGATATATGAACTTAAGGGTGGCGATAAAACCGGGGATGAGAATGAGATTAAAGCGAAAGTAAAGGGCATATATCAACCATCAGATCAGATTCAGAAGGCGGCGACCATCGCATCCGGCATGGGCACAACTTTATGGTTTACTAAGGATCAGCTGCAAAAGGAAAATATACTTAATTATATCATTGGGTGCGGACAATTTACTACCTGTTGGAATCTTTTAGAATACATTGCAAAAATCAAAGAAGACAAAACCAATACGAATGATAGTCATTTGATGCTGATATCGTGTGAGGATAAATTACTGGAAGATTGGAAGACCTTTCAGGAAACGCCTTTATGCCAGGTAAAAACTGTTGAACGTTAGACCTTTTATCTCGATAATTATGTCTGATAACCTTAATATAAAGCCGCCTTTCAGAAGACTTCGCGGCTATGCTTTTGATCCGTCGCTGTCGCTGCGAATTGATACGGCATTAATTAATTCTATAATTTACCAGGTACCATGGGAAGAAGGACTAAAGCCGGGCCCTATTGGTGAATATATTGAAGTGGTGGACTATGATCCTACAACAGGAAAGTATTATAAACCTGTTGATCTTAACAATATCAATATAGTTGCGAGGGATGGCGTTGACCCAGGTGAAAACAATCCGCAATTTCATCAGCAAATGGTTTATGCTGTCGCGATGACTACAATAAAAAATTTCGAATCAGCATTGGGCCGTAAGGTACTATGGGCTTCACAACGGGTAGCGGATAAACACATCTATGAAGAATATGTACAGCGCATAAGGCTTTATCCTCATGCATTGAGGCATGCTAATGCTTACTACAGCCCACTTAAAAAATCTATTCTTTTTGGATATTTTGAATCTATGCCTGCTAACAGCACCTTGCACATGCCTAATTCATATGTTTTTACATGCCTTAGCCATGATATTATTACCCATGAGGTTACTCATGCAATACTGGATGGCATGTATCCGGGCTACGCGCAACCCTCCAATGCTGATGTATTGGCTTTTCATGAGGCCTTTTCAGATATTGTAGCTCTTTTTCAGCATTTTACATTTCCGGAAGTACTCAAGCACCAAATTTCTAAAACGAGGGGTGACCTTGCTGCGCAAAATTTGTTAGGAGAACTTGCCCAGGAATTCGGGAGTGCCATTGGTAATTATGGTTCTTTACGAGATGCAATCGGAAGCATCGATCCGGTAACAAAAAAATGGGTTAAAGCAGAGCCCACCGGACAGGAATACGCCACCATTATGGAACCGCATGCCAGAGGAAGCATATTAGTCTCGGCTGTATTTGAGGCCTTCCTTACAATTTATAAAACAAGAGTAAAGGACCTGCTGCGAATTGCAACGGGTGGTACTGGAGTATTGCCACAAGGAGAACTGCACCCGGATCTGGTAAACAGGCTGGCGAGTGAAGCTTCTAAAGCCGCAGGACATGTGCTAAGCATGTGCATGAGAGCGTTGGATTATTGTCCTCCGGTGGATATTACCTTTGGTGACTACCTGAGAGCTGTGATCACAGCCGATTACGACCTTGTTGTTGAAGATTCCCGAAACTATAGGCTGGCCTTCATAGATGCTTTCAGGCGAAGAGGAATTTATCCAAAAGGTATAAAAACATTTAGTGTGGAAAGCATGGGACTTCGTCCCGGCAGCTTTGTTTCTGATGATACCAAACAGCTATTTAAAATTATCGTTCGTTTTCTGAGAGACTATAGAAATAAAGTCATTTATGAGACAGACCGCAAGAAAGTATATAATATTTCAAAAGAATATATTGGTGGAAGCAGGGCCTTTTTAAAGAGAAAGGTACAAGGCTTACATAACAGAATAACATTCAAGTTTGAGGATTCATTTGAATTTGAGCAGCTAACGGGACTTATATTTAGCGATGTATTCACAAATTTGGGCATACGTGAATCAAACGCTTACAAGGATGGCTTAGCAGGAGCATCCTTTCAAATCCAAAATCTCCGGCTGGTTTCGCGAGTGGGGCCTGAGGGAAACCAGGTTAACCAAATAGGTTTTGCGTTGGTACAGCGCAGCGGCATAGTAATTTATCAGGGTAAATTTAAAGAGCATTATACCCCGGGTAGTAATCGCAACCGGCCAAAAACACAATTCGAAATGTATGGCGGCTGTACAATGATCTTTGATTTGGACACCTTGGAGCTTAAATATGTTATTTCAAAGCCGTTGCTTGATATGTCACTGATAAAACAAAAAAAACATCAGATTGACAGGGAACGGGCAGAACAACAATATCAGTTTCAGCAGGAGGCCGGGATGATGGAATTAAATGAACACAGTCTGTATTTCAGCGGCGGCCTTAAGAATGATATTAACGAACCATTTGCTTTTTTACATCAATAAAAGTATAGCTATGTCTGAAAAAATAACACAAGCTAAAGTACGCATGTACAGAATGGGAACGGGCGACTGTTTCATTGTGAAATTCTATGCCGCAGAAAAGGAAAAATTCACAATGATGATAGATTGTGGTGTTTGGAAAAGGTCAGCAGCTGAACTTCGGCCTTATATGGAAGATCTTAAAAAGCATGTAAATGGTAAAGTAGATCTTTTAATTGTTACGCATGAACATGTGGACCATGTTTCAGTATTTGACCTTTGTAAAGATGTGTTTATAAAAGATTTTGAGGTTAAAAAAGTGTGGATGGCCTGGACCGAGGATGACAGCCTTACCGAAATAACTATATGGAAAAAAGACCATGGTGAAAAAAAGAAGGCACTGAAACAGGCTGTGGAAAAGCTAAATGCTATTGTAGGAAGCACTGGTTTTCAGAATAGTATTCGTTTATCGGCAAGTGGAATGGATGCTCTTAAGGCAAAAGAGTCTTTTGTGGAGACATTGACAGGCTTTGCTGAACTTCATATGGGAAACGATCCTCAGAATTACAAAGGACTGCTGGAGGGCATGCGTGTAGTAAAGGAGGAGATTGGAAAAGGAAAAATAGAATTTTTGTACCCTGGCGATATTATAAAGGAAATTCCCGGGCTGGAAGGACTTAGGCTTTATATAATGGGCCCACCGCGAGATTGGGACAGTATCGCGCTGGAAGCAGGTGGAGAAGGGGAAAGTTATAGACACAATAATGAACTGAAAGGAGTTGACGCATTCGCAGCTTCTGTTTTAAGTACGCCGGATAATCTGTCCTCAATCCTTCCTTTTGATGAACGGTTTGAGACAGTTGATCCCCAAGACATGGATTTATATACAAATTCTAAAAATAGCTGGCGTAAAATTGAAGAAGACTGGCTGATGAGTGCCGGAAGCCTTGCGTTAAGAGTTAACAGTATGACCAATAACCAAAGTTTGGTATTAGCCATTGAAGCCGAAGACAGCAAAAAGGTAATGTTGTTTCCGGGCGATGCGGAGTTTGGCAGTTGGGCAAGCTGGCACAAAATAGACTGGAAAGGTTTGGTTGGCCCTAACAAGATACATTATACACAGGATTTACTTAACCGGACGGTGTTTTATAAAATAGCACATCATATGAGCCATAACGGAACCGCGCAGCGCCAGGGCCTGGAAATGATGAACGATCCGGAGCTTACCGCAATGGCTACGCTGGATTATAACAGCATTGCTGCTGCATGGAAAAATACAATGCCAAATAGGGCAATGCTGAAAGAATTACTAGTTAGAACAAAAGGTAGAGTGATAATTATGAACGAGGACAACCTGTTTTACGATTTCAATGAAAGGGAACCATTAACAGATAAAATTAAAGCTGCAAGGATGAAAATGACTACCCAAGAACTTAAAAATTTTCAGAAAAACCTTGAGATAGGTGAAAAAGACAGATATTTTGAATTAACGGTGAATTTATGATTATTTACCTAAACAAACATTTGCAACTACCGCAGTACTTGCAAATGTTTGTATTTTATAAGTATGGGCTAAAGCCTTTGCAATTAAAATAAAGGATTCATTCTAAAATATTTTCCGCCTTCAAAGCTAATTACATAGTCAGATTTAAAGTGCCCACTTTTCTTATAGTAATCAGTTGATATAATTTGAGCACCAGATTGCATAGCTGCGTTAAAGCTGCTTTTGTCATTTGCCCTTGCTTCCTGCGTATCGCTATCAGCTCTGGTGCGGATGATATAGCCTTTTTTAACCAGTTCTTTAATTTGAGCAAGATCTTTTTTAGCGCTATTCATAACGTGTATTGCAGCTTCGGGTGTGCCCGGCTCAGAATTAGTAAAAAGCAATCTGCCTTTTAATGACGGATGCCCAGCTATATACACATCGGTTTTAGGGCTTGTTTCATCAAGCAAGAATATGAATTTGCCTTTAGCTTCTTTTAAAGTTGGCCAGTTTTGATGCAGCACAGCTTGTTCAAGTGTTTTATAATTTCCTCTAACCTTGTCTGGTGTAATTAAATGATCAGTACCCAAATTATCTGCAATTTCCTTATCCAGTTTATCATAAATTGATGAGGTAAACTTATCGGGCACAGTATATCCCGGGTTTTTCATAGGCTCATCCTTAGCGTTCATGGTTATGAATATAGGATGATGGTCCGGGTGCGCGTCAGACCATTTCTTAAGCTCTTGCAGGCATTGTTTAAAAGTAAGGCAGTTGCTTCTATAATCAATATCCTGTATATGAAAAACCTTAAAACCGGGTTGTTTCATTACGCCTTCTGTATCGTAAGCCGGCTGGCCACGAACCCAGTCAAGTCCCTTTGGGTGAGCGTATTTGCCACCCGCGGTATCAGCATACACATCAATCTCCAAATCTAACAGTCCCAAATTAAGCTGGTCTGTTAGGCTGATATGACTATAATCAATCTTACTCATCGATACAGAGTCCGCTTTTTGCAGCATCTTGAATAACCTGGGATCGATAGCTTTTTTGTAGCTATTATGAGAGCCAATTACCTGTATGTGGTTAATTAGCACATTGTCTCCAGGGTCATTTGTTTTAGATAACGGTAAAAGAGTAATAAGTAATAAGCCAAATATTGCCTTCATAAGTATGTATTTAAAAACAGCCGGCTGTATGCCGGCTGTTAATTATTATAACAATTAGTAACCTGGATTTTGAACCAGATTTGGATTAAGTTTAATTTCTGCCGCTGGTATTGGATAAAGCCTACGGCTAACATCCTTATTCATCGTCAATACATCATTAGGAAGCGGGTATTCCACCTCGAATTGTCCAAAACGGATAAGATCATTCCTGCGCCATGCCTCCCATGAAAATTCGCGGGCGCGCTCATCCAGTAAACCCTGCAAATCAATACCACCAACTGCAGGTGCACCGGCACGGGCACGTATCTTGTTAACCAATACATTCGGAGTTTGCAGCTCGCCGTTAACGATTGTGGCGGCTGCACCGCGTAATATAGCTTCTGCCTTCATCAGCATCACATCGGCCAAACGAAATACCGGTACGTCATTACCATTTAAACGGGTAGCCTGTATAATAGTTGGATCCGGATAATACTTTATAGAACGCACACCTTCTGACTGGCTGGCAATAGTGTTACCTAAATCCATAGGTTTGCCGGGTACCAGAGTAAGTTTAGGTTCTATAAATACTTGAGTTGTAGTGCTCGGATAGTATACCGGCTGGCTTGTAAACCCACCGCTGCCATCCGGGACAAACTGTGCCCCGGCAAGCCACGTTTTGGTACGTGCATCGCCCGGTAAATTAAACCTGTTGTAAAATTCAGGTGTAGTACTCATGGCTATACTTAAATTTACGTTAAAACCATAAGCATTTGCAAGGTAAAAAAAGAAACCAAACCTGGTAAACTGGTTACCCGGTATTTGCTGGTCATAAGGTATGGCAAATATGGTCTCGTTTATCTGCGGACCATTGTTAGGTAAAAATATATCCCTGTACCTTGCATCAAGGCTGTAGTTGGTATTCTTTAAAATACTATCAGCCATGGCAACTGCTTCAGTATACTTCGGAGTGCCGATGTATACCTCCGCATTTAGGTACATTTTCTCTAATAATGCAAACGCCATAGCTTTGGTTGGGCGGCCATAATATAAGGTGGCGTTAGTACTGGTTTTTGTAGGCAGTTGTTGCGATACGGCTAACAATTCACTTTCAATATATTGAAATACCTTAGCGCGTGATTGTGTTGCTGGTAAAGTAGCTACCGGGAAATCTGTAATAATAGGAACGTTACCATACAGATCCATCATAAAATAGGTATAAAGTGCACGCATGGCCCTAACCTCTGCAATCGAGGCTGTTTTTTTTGCTTCAGGTGAAGGACCTCCGTTAATAACGCTGATGATACGGTTACAGGTGTTGATACCACCAAAACCCCATTGCCAAACGCCACTAACGTTAGGATGATCGACTGTCCAGGAGTGGTAGTGTAACTGACGGTATTGGCCGCCATCATCAAAATTACCATCGCGTGCCGGTAATATGGCCTCATCTGTTGATAGTTCCTGCATGCGCCAGTATGGCACCGCATAGTTTGATGACAGATTGGAGTAAATGGTGCCTGTTAAGGCGTTAAAATCAGCATCGGTAACCGGGAAGTTTGATTTTACGTATTGCGATTCTACCGGTACATCTAATTTTGTACATGAATATGTGCTCATGATTACAACAACTGCTGCACATAATATAATTATCTTTTTCATTTTTTAAGTGTTGAATTATTAAAATGATGCGTTTACACCGAAACTGAAAGTGCGGGTTTTAGGATAAAAGTCTCTGTTATCAATACCCGGTGTTAAACCGCCTATGTTGATCTCCGGATCAATACCACGGTACTTAGTTATAATAAAAATGTTGTTCCCTGAAAGGTACAAGCGAATGCTTTTTATTGCTTTAATCTTAGGCCTTATTGTATATCCAACGGTCGCGTTATCCAAACGCAAGTATGAGCCGCTTTCCAGGTAACGGTCTGATATCAGGTAAGCATTAATGTCTTTATAAGATTCACCCAAAGTAAACGTTGGGATATTCTGAAATTTAGAATCGGCAGGGTTATTTAGGCCGGCAAGCGTGGCATTCAATATTTTGTTACCATAAACTCCGCGAACCAGGAAATTAAGGTCGAAGTTTTTATAGAAGAAACTATTGCTAAAACCATAAACAAACTTAGGCTGTGCACTACCATTAATGCGCTGGTCTGTTGATAAGGGCTGGCTGGCAGTTGTGGTACCATCAGCTTTTTGATAGGTACTTACGCCATTTGCATCTTTACCCAGGTAATGCCATAAATTGAAAGTACCGATAGGATACCCCGGCTGTATGATCTGGCTGCTAAGGAACGACTGCCCTTTACCCCCCAACTGTGCTGTAGGAAGGTTTACCGCCACAAATTTATCATTAGATAAACTTTCTACCACGTTTTTGTTATGCGAGAAATTTAAAGAGGTACGCCATGTAAAGCTATTTGATTTTACAGGTACGGCGCTTACTACAACTTCTACACCGCTGTTTTTTATTTTACCAACGTTAGCAGTAAGGTTAGGAACAAAATATTGTGTGGTAGATACCTGATAACTTGTAATCAGGTCAGATGTTTTCTTGACGTAATAATCGACAGAGCCGGTTATACGATTACCTAAAAATCCAAAATCTAAACCAATGTTTGTAGTGGCAGTGCTTTCCCATTTCAAGTCAGGGTTATCATTACGAACCGGGCCAATAGGATTGGTGATAACTCCGTTACTTAAAAACTTACCACCACCCGGAGGAATACCATAAATTAACTGCGCAGTAAATGCATCAAAACCTAAACTGTTACCAGATACACCATAACCGGCCCTTAATTTCAGGTCGGTAATAACGGGAATGCTTTCCATGAAATTTTCCCCTATTATTCTCCATCCGGCCGATACCGCAGGGAAATAGCCGTGTCGGTTATTTAAACCGAATGCCGATGAACCGTCTTCCCTTAATGATGCCTGTAACAAATACTTATCATTATACTGGTATTGTACGCGCCCGTAATAAGATATTAGCCTTAATGTGGAGATATAGTTTTGATTAAATGCGATTTGGGCTAAGCTGGTTGGGTTAGAAAGAAAAAGGTTGTTGTAAGTTAGGTTATCGTTTGAAAAACCTTGTGTTTGCACACCAAAGCCATCATTGGTGCGATCCTGCTGATAAGAATAACCACCTAATAATTTTATTGAATGCAGGCCAAATTCTCTGTCGTAATTTAAGTATCCTTCAATAACATTAAATGTGTTGGTATAAGCACTGAGGTTAGCTACACCACCAGCACCAACAGCCAAGCCTGATTTGCTATTGTAGTAAGTATTAATGTTGTTTTGGTCTTTTTGAGTTGAACCGCTAAGGGTAAATTTCAACCCCTTTAAAATGTCAACCTGTGCAACACCATTGATAAGGGTTTTATTGTTATTCGTTTTTATGAAATTATTGTCAATTAATGATAACGGATTTAACGTGCCGCTGCCGGTACGTGCAAAGTTCTCTTTATAAGTGCCATCAGGGTTAAACGGACTTACTGTAGGCAAATAAAACAATATACCTGATAATACCTGACTTTGAACAATGTCGTTGTTTTTGGTAGCACTATTAGTAAGGGTAAGCCCCAGTTTAAGCCTGTCGTTAAAATAGCGCTGATTAATATATCCTTTAAAAATAGTACGTTCTAAACTGGTATTTTTTAAAATACCATTGTTTTTAAAGTAGTTAACACTTGCTCCATAATCAGAATTGTTACCTGCACCACCATACGAAAGATTATGGCTTTGTGAATAACTTGTTCTTTGGGCAAGCTGCTGCCAGTTGGTATTTGAACCATCATCATCTAATGGTTTTGCCAATGGGGTTACACCGTTATCTGCTAAATATTTTCTCAGTTCATCGCCGGTAAGTACTTTTATAGAATTTGATACTTTTTCTGTAGCACCATAAGCACTGTAATTAAGTCTGGTTTGGCCCGTTTTTGATTTACGGGTAGTAACAATTATTACCCCGTTTGATGCACGCGAACCATAGATAGCTGTTGATGATGCATCTTTTAATACATCTATACTTTCAATATCAGCAGGTGCAAGAAGGTCTATAGATGCACCGGGTACACCATCAATTACGTAAAAAGGTTGCTGGGCTGCACCTTCGCGCAAGGTAGAAGGCCCCCTTAAAATAGTTGCAGGTTGTTTATTTGGGTCACCGCTACTGGTAATATTTAAACCCGCAACTTTACCTTGCAGTAACTCGGCTGGAGTAGTTAACACACCCGGATTAAACTCTTCGGCTTTTACAGAAGTTATAGCGCCTGTTACATCTTTTTTGCTTGATGTACCGTAACCAATAACCACAACATCCTTTAGTTGCTTGGCATCTGGCAAAAGACTAACGTTAAGAGTATTGCCGGTGCCCACTTTAACTTCTTTTGGTATGTACCCAATTGAACTGAACCTTAAGGCAACACCGTTGCCACTAATATTCAATGCATAGTTGCCCTTCGCGTCGGTCATAACGCCTATACTGCTGCCTGCAATAACAACAGAAACTCCGGGAAGAGGTTCGTTTTTCTCGTCTGTTACTGTGCCTTTAATGTTTCTGCCAGTTTGTGATAATGCCGGCGACACGCTGAAAATAATAGCGCACAGCAGCATTACCCATTGCCTTGAATGATAAATACTACCATAAAAAAAACGCTGGTAAATTTGTTTCATAATAAATGAGGTTTAGTGTGGTGTTAATATTTGTTTTATTAAAATGCAAAGTAATATAAACGTTGTTATGGAAATATCAACTGAGTATTAGTATATTACTAAGATTTGCCAGTAAATTTGCAATATTATTTTATTAATATATATAATATTAATTATTTATTAATATGAATTTAAAGCTAAATATATAAAAGCAAAAAAGCAGCTCTTAAGGGCTGCTTTTTTGCTTTTATAGTATCGGTAAAATCAGTGCCTAATCGTCGGTGTCTTTACCGGCTAACTTAGCGGGATAGGTTTTATTGCCCTTCGCGGCAAACCATAATATACGATTCATAACATCGTCATTCCCCCCATCTATATGATCATACTCTGGTCTCAAAGAAAGTTTGGCATAATGTAATGATGCTCCCTTAAGTGAAGCAATTCCGGGGTTTATTTGATTGATAGCTATGCGGTTGTTTAAGCTTTTATAAGGAGTGGTTATTGCTCTTTCGCTAAAGCAGCCAAACATTGGCAAAGCTGTAGCATCCATAATATTCATTGGCGGTATACCTAGTATTTGTTCAATTGACCTAATCATGCTCACCTGGTTGTAATTGGTGCTTACTTTTCTTTGTAAAACACTGTACGGGCTAATAACAAAGCCAGTTGTACGATAAGCAGAAACATGGTCCCAGCCAGCTTGCGAGTCGTCTTCAGTAACAAATATCACCGTATTTTTCCAAAAACGGCTTTTTGATACGGCTTCAACAATGCGGCCCAGTGCCAGATCATTATCAGCCACCATAGCGTTTGGGGTAGGGAGGCCGGGTCTTGTACCAACCGTATGATCTGCTGACAGAGCCATCACCATTAACTGTGGCAACGCGTCGCCAGGCTGTTTTTCATAATCGTTTAATTCTTTTATAAATGCTGAAGCTCGCAATTGTTCATTAATACGGTGCTCATCAGAACCCGGAAAATTCTGTGACAGCATTGGGCGCACCCTTGATATGGTACTTGTATTAATGAATTTGAACGGTTTACCAGCCTTATAGTCATTATAAATTGATGTCCAGGTTTGTTTGTTATCAAAATGCGGGGCACATGCCTCACCATAAATTCTTACGGTTTTGCCATGATCGGCAGCATTGTTCCATATAAAGCCACCGCTTCCATAAACAAGTGCATCTTCCTGCACGTGAGGATAGCTGCGGAACCACGCCCTTACACTTTTTTCAACATAATCGGTTACCATTGCAGCATCTGTCCACTGGTGTCCCTCAGCAGAGCATTTACCGGATGCGTAATAATTATCAAGCAATAAATATTTACGAGCAAGATTATGCTGATTAGGCGTTATGCTATCGCCATAAATACAAAGTGATTTGGCTCCGTTACCTTCGGGCATGTCACCCAACACCTGGTCATAGGTACGGTTCTCTTTAATAATATAAAGTACATGGTTAAAAACAGATGGCTCACCAATACGTTCGGGTATAGGCTTGGGCGCCATGTTTTTGCGTGGAAGTAAACGCGCTATTTCCTGTCTAAAGGTCAAATTTAGGTCCTTAACACGGTTGGTATAACGTTGTAAAGTTTCCTCATCAGGAATTTGAATTAATGATACTGTAGCTTTTTGATGGTGAGAGTTATATGATTCCACCTCGTTAGCCCCGGGCCAGTCGCCTTTACTTATTTCGTTGCTACTTACCCGTGCACCCTCACCTTCTAAATTGGTAACAAAAAGATTGTTACCATCTATTGCTAATCCACCGGGATAAGCTTCGGTAGGAATAAATCCTTTTACTATGCTTTCTCCCAAGCCTTTAACAGCTACTTTTTTACCCAGTTTTACAATAGCAACTGCGTTATCCATGCCATTTGCTACATACAAAATTGTACCATCGGCATTTATGGCCAAAGCATTTGGGGTATCGCCCACAAAGCTTTTTTTACCGGGTATTAGTTTTACTGATATGGTATCAACATTTTGTAAATTACCTGCTGATATAACAGATACCATATCGCTGTTGCCATTGGCAACGTACACAAATTGCTCATCGGGACTGCTAATAACTGCGTTTGGATGCAGGCCAACACTAATCTCTTTAATTATAGAACCGTTATTTAAGTTCAATACAGATACAGTACCCATTAAAGTGGCTCCGGTTTTAGGGTTGATATAAGTTTTTCCGTAAGGCACTCCTGCAGTTTCTTTATTAAGGGTATCTGTAGGCTGCGGACCAGCCCAGTTACTTACAAAAGCTTTGTTTTGAGCAATTACCAATCCATACGGTGCAATACCTGTGGGTTTTGTCCAAATAGTTTTATTGGTAGCCAAATCTATCTTAACTAACTGATTGTTACCATTTAATACTACATACAGGTAATTGATGCCATTTTCTGTATTGATAGCTATCTCATTTGGCAAGGCCATTGGCGATGGGCTTTCTGGCTTAAACTCTATAGCATTAACAATACTGATTTTATCATTATCCAGCATTGCCTGGAATACACATGAGCGTGAATCTTTACCTTTAGCCAGTGCAGCGCTCCAAAATATGTGCACCTGGTTATTAAGCTTTACAACTTTAAGCCCGGAATAAGTGCTCATTAATCCTTTGTATTTTGCATCCTTATCATAGGTCCACCGGGCAGTAACCTTTTGTTTAAGGGTGTCTATTATTGCAATACCATATCTGTCTTCAACGGCTATGCAAGGTGTACCGGCAATAAGTTTAACATCCATACTGTGGTTTTCCATTGCAGGATCACCAAATCGAATTACTTTACCAGCAGGGTTTATCAGCCTGTTGTAAGGCATCATTACCGGTAGTAGTTTATTGGTAAGTGTGCTATCATCATATGGATGATGCATATTTAGCTGGTCATTATCAGCTCTGTTTTTTTTATCAATAACAGAATGGCAAGCTGATAAAAATAAGACTACAGCTACAGTTGTTAATAATATTGAGGAAGTTTTTGGACGCATGTCAAAATGTAGTGAAAATTCAAATTACAATATTTAAAATGATATTTACTGTTAAGAGATTGTTACATTATCTTAAATTCTTATAAAATTAATTAAAAGCAGTCACCATCTATCTATCGGGGTGGATCTTTTCTTTTATGTTATTATTTCGTTAATTCATCAGTTTAGCTATTAAAAACCAGTTAGTGCATGTAATTTTGAGCCAATAATTAATATATGTAGGGTGCTGGCCGGCAGCATATAAAAGGTTCAAGCCCTTTCCCTACATCTGCTCAAATTAAATTAAATGATAGTGTTTCGCAGAATTTAAAAAGAAAGACGTTATCATATCCGAAACACTTCCAAAAAAGGATAAAAGGTAAAATATAATTATATGCAAAGACGCTCGGCTATAAAAAGTATTGGAGGCTTATTACTTGTACCAGGCACTACTTTTAGCCATTCAAATTCTAAACGAAAACCTGTATTAAGATTGGCACATATAACAGATGTGCATCTTAAGGACAAATTTGGTGCACCATCCAAATTTGTTAAATGCCTGCACCACCTGCAACAACAAAACCCCAAACCTGATTTGATACTTAATGGCGGCGACATTGTATTTGACATGAACAAGGAAAATATAAACACAATAAATGCACAGTGGCAACTTGTTAATGGTATTTTAAAATTCGAATGTAACATCCCTACCCATTATTGTCTTGGTAATCATGATATTTGGTGGAACGAGAATAACAAAGGCCAGGCCATCTACGGTAAACAATATGCCCTGGATCAGCTTAAATTATCAAAGCCGTATTATAGCTTCATGAAAAATGGATGGAAATTTATCTTACTTGATAGCGTACATCTGGACGTTGATGGTACATGGTATATTGGTAAATTAGGAGATGAGCAATTTACCTGGTTTGAAAATGAACTGAAGAATACGGATATGACAACACCTGTTTTGGTAATGTCGCATATCCCCATTCTTACTGCAACGTTGATGATAGAAGATGATATAATAAACAAGTGGCAAATGTTGGGGGGAGATATGCATACCGACACTGCCAAAATAATTAACCTGTTTTATAAACATCCAAACGTTAAATTATGTTTAAGCGGTCATATTCATCTTAGAGATAAAGTGATTTATAATAACGTAACTTACATATGCAATGGCGCTGTAAGCGGCGCCTGGTGGGAAGGTAACCGCAGAGAAACCCAGCCAGGTTACGGAATTATTGATCTTTATACAGACGGTACTTTTGATGAACAATACGTTAACTACCTTTCTTAAGAACCGTTATTAACGTTGATCGTCATTTAATTAAATGGTTAAGCAAATTTTTAGCAGCTTGCTTCCTTGTTAATATAAAATTATAATAATCTTAATCTGTAGTTTACATATAAAACTGTAGTTTACATATAAAAGCCTCTTTTTGCACTTTATTATATCATTAATGAAAGCTATTTTAATATCAATCTTTTTTTCTCTGGCTATAGGGAAAACTTTTGCTCAAAACTTACAGCCCGATCCACATTATAAGTTAGTTACGGCAGGTAATTGGGTAAAATCAAAAAACTATTACCTGCTTACTTTATTTGAACAGGATAAGGAGGTAAGCACCCTGCTTAAAAATGATGCGCTGCTTGCAAAGCTTACCCAAGCGAAAGTTAATGCACTGCAAACCTCGCTCACAAATTGTAAAGACGCTTTATGTTTACCAGAGCAACTTAAATTTACAAATGAAGATATACAAACCGTGAGTGCGCGCCTAACTGCTTTATACAAAAATGGCAATGCTTTAGATCACCTTGTTAAAATGCATCTTATACCATCAGGCACTTATATTTTGTACAAAAATTCAACACCTGCCGAATTGCTGGTTAAAGCCTGGGAGCAAGATGCCGCTGCAGTAAATTATGCCATAGATGTTTATGCCGAAGGTAAAAAACCTAACTATCCCGTAATAGATTCAATAAGTTTTAATACCAAGGCTAAGGCTTATTATACTTTAATGTATGATTGTTCTACAGTGGTATTGGCTGATGTTAAAAATACGCGCTTGTTTTTTGAACCAGCATTACAAGCGGCCCTAACATACCTGGAGATTAATGAAAGGCAAGACCCGGCAAATTACGAGCCTATGACAGCTACAGTAAATAAAGCTGCTTTTGATAGGGTGAAACTAATTAAGTGGAATAAATATCCATATTCTCACATACTCGTTCCTGGTGCCGGGCCTGATAATTTAACAACGCCCTTAAGTGGC
Organism: Mucilaginibacter sp.; assembly: GCA_028288315.1. GTDB lineage: Bacteria > Bacteroidota > Bacteroidia > Sphingobacteriales > Sphingobacteriaceae > Mucilaginibacter. The sequence goes on along the minus strand of JAQBNY010000234.1, from coordinate 20,505 downwards.
GAAGGGATGTTACGCTGCCGGCTTGCCGCTGCACAATACCGTGCGGGCAAGGCACCTTATGTAGTTGTTTCTGGAGGGAATGCACATCCATTTAAAACTAAAAACAACGAGGCGCTGGAGATGAAAGTTTATATGATGAAAACGCTGCACATCCCAGAGAATGCTATTATTATAGAACCACATGCCCGGCATACTACAACTAATATACGTAACGATGCAAGGCTGATATTCAGGTATGGTATACCATTTACCAAGCCAGGGTACATTGTGACCGATAAATCGCAGACAGATTTTATTATGACAATGGATGGCAGGTGTGAAAAGGAACTTAAATATGTGCCGTATAAACTGGGTAAACGCATTTCCGAAACGGAGTTGGAGTTTTATCCGCTTATTGAATCATTGCAAATTGATGCGGACGAGCCGCTTGATCCATAGGGAATTATGAAAAAGAAAATCATTCCAATAATAGCAGTAGCCATAGTAGTTTTTTGTGCTTTTGTAAGTGCAAAGTTTGAAACCAAGCTTGTTCGTGCAATAACTATCGACTCATTGGGCGCATGTCAGGGAGTGTCTTATCAAAACGGACGGATCTTTTTGTATGGAGACCGAGAAGTAGGCATGATACGTGAATTTAAAATGGTTAACGATAGTCTGGTTTATCAGCATAAAGAAGTAAGACTTACCCAAAATGGCCAGGATGTGATTAATCACCCAACCGGAATAGCTTATAATGGAAGCGGACCTACTTTTATAGGTAACTCAATAAGGCTTAATGCTGAAGGTACAAAATGGAGGGCGGTGATCTATTGTATAAACTGGAAAGGATTATTACAAACTGGTACACTTGATGGAAACCTTATAAATACCATAGAGGATGATGCCTGTATACAAGGTACCCGCCCCGAGTATGTAAAATATAATAACAAATGGTATGTTGCTACTGCAGATTATGGCGACCATGGTAACGAAGTAAGATTGTATGATCCTGAAAAATTGACGAAGGCATCAAAAACAAGTGAAGAGGGAGTTGTATTTAAAAAGTTTATTTGTACTGCATGGGTGCAAAACTTGCATTGGATAGCCAATAAGGGAATTTTAGTGTTGGTGCAAAATAAGGTGGAAGGGCGTCAATGGCGGTTAACTTATATTGACTTGAAAAGGTCTATTGAAACCGGTAAGCAAGTAATAATTAACCAGGTAGATACTATTGACAGGCCTGATGAACTGGAAGGGTTTTCTTTTATTGGCAATGAACAAAACGGGATTGCGGTTACCTCATCACGCAAAAACAATGTAAATTTCACTATCACGCGTTAGTAACTGATAGTTAATGAATTGTATGAAATGCCTGGTATATTACCGGGCATTTTTATTTTAAGTTAATAATAACTTAACTTTATAGTATCCTTCACTTAAGATAGCGAACGTATTTTTGTTGCGAGGATTTCAATGTTAGTTGTCTATAATTAGCATTCCTTCAAGAGAATGTGGGTCTTCTTTTTTAAATAATAATAATATTGCTTACTACTTAATATTATGCCTATGTAAAATAACATGAAAATCAAATGTGGCAATAAAAATAAAACCGCATGAATGCACTAACATTCAAAACGGTATAAAAATAATTGTCAAGCAACTCAAAAAGTGGTCGAATACTTAGTGTCATCTTCTTACAATAATTAATAATATGAATATAAACATTACTCATGATCTTTTGGCTCGGTTTTATGTAAAACCATTTTTAATTTTACTGATCATGATGCAGGCGTTTTCATCTAACGCTGCAACTTCTCATAAAATTCTCAATCAGGCAATACAGGTATCCGGTACTGTTACTGATGAAAATAATCAACCTTTACCGGGTGTAAATGTGCGCGTTAAAAATACCACTCAGGGTACCACTACAGATATTAATGGTAAATACACTATATCTGCAAACCCTGGTGCCACATTAGTTTATACTTTTATTGGGTACTTTCCGCAAGAAGTTCCGGTTGCCAGTGCCAGTACTATCAATATAAAATTAAAGCCTCAGGCAAACATGCTTAATGAGGTAGTGGCTATCGGTTATCAAACCATACGTAAAAGTGATGTTACCGGTGCAATTTCAAGTGTTAAATCAAGCGACCTCAATTTATCAGCTCCTACTTTAGGGCAGGCTTTGGTTGGTAAAGTAGCAGGGGTACAAGTATCACAAACAACTGGTTCGCCATACCAAAGCACTAAAATAAGGGTGCGGGGCGTAGGTTCATTTAATGCCAGTTCTGATCCATTATATGTAATAGACGGATATCCTGCAGGTAATGACGTTTTTATTAACCCTAATGACATTGAAAGTATAGATGTTTTAAAAGATGCCGCATCTGCAGCCATATATGGTTCTCGCGCATCTGGGGGAGTAGTGCTTATTACTACCAAGCGTGGTAAAGAAGGCAAAGGTAAATTTGAATATGATGTACAAACAGGTATAAGCCAGCTGGCAAAAAAAATAAATCTGCTTAATTCAGACCAAGCTGCTCAATTACTTATTGATGGCCGTAATAATGCTTATCATGATTTGTGGGTAAATACCGGGCACGTTTGGAATGATGCCATGTATTCTGACCCCAATGCCACCCGTATTGCTAACGTTGGTAATGCAGGTAGTGTAAGTATCCCAACAGACTTGTATAATTTTGGTTCGCAATCGCTTATACACCAAACCGTAAATACCGACTGGCAGAATCAATTATACCGTAATGCTTTTTTCCAAAAGCATAATCTGTCATTTTCAGGGGCTTCAAAAGATATACGCTATTTTGTAAGCGGCGGATATCAAAACCAGGAGGGTATCATTCTCAACTCTGGTCAGGAACGTTACAATTTCCGTACTAATGTTGATGGTGATGTAAGCAAAAAACTGCATGTAGGTGCCAATGTTTCCTATACGCAAAATACAAACAAGGAAACACAGGAAGGGCGTTTTGACCACGGGCCTATTTTGGGCGCACTGATCTATATGCCTTATTTTCCGGCATATAACCCTGATGGTTCATTGGCTACAAATGCCGAGGCAGCGCAGGCAGCTGCATATGGTTATCAAAGTATCGAAAACCCGCTTGCTTTGGCTACACGTACCCAAATTAACCGTAAAGGTTACCGCGGTACTTATAATGCAAACGCTACTTACACCATTTTGCCAGGCTTTAGTGCTAAAGTAAATTTAGGTACGCAAACTTATAACGAAAAGTACGACTATTATTTGCCTACTACTCTGAGCAGCGGAGCATTTCCTCCGGGTTCAACCCAGGCAGTTGCAGCAGCAACAGCAGCAGCTCAAACTACAAACATTGTAGATCAGCTGGGCGAATTCACCCTGAATTATAACAAGCAATTAGGTAAGCATCATTTTGATGTTTTGGCAGGTTACTCCGCTCAAAAAACAAGTACCGATATTACTAGTCTTTATGCCAGGGGTTTCCAAAATGATTACATTCCCGAAATTACAAATAAGGGAGCTGATCCAAGTAACCTTACCTTGGTTACACCAACAAATCAAGCACCTGGCTATGGGCTTGTACCAACAGGTAAATCTGTATACACCCTGCTTTCTTACTTAGGGCGTATCAATTACAACTATGATAATAAGTATTTTTTAACCGGCTCTTTCCGTGCAGATGGTTCATCAAGGTTTGGCCCGCTTAATAAATATGGTTATTTTCCTTCGGTAGCAGCCGGCTGGAATGTTTCGCAAGAACCATTTTATAATAATTTCCTTGGCGATCAGTCTACCGTTAAATTACGTGCAAGCTGGGGACTTAGTGGTAACTATAATATAGGTAACTACAATACACAGCAAACACTTGCCAGCCCTACAGGTGTGGTTTTTGGTAATAATGCCACCATTACAACCGCTACTTATCCGGGTGGTATCCAAGATCCAAAATTAAGCTGGGAATCAACCTCGCAATATAATTTTGGTACAGATATAGGGTTATTTAAAGGCCGCTTATCTATTATAGCCAATTATTATCTAAGCTATTCTTATAACCTGCTGTACTACCAGCCTATATCGGCTATATCAGGCAGTACTACTATATTAACCAACCTCAAAGATTCTAAGATCCGTAACAGCGGGCTTGATTTTCAAGTGGATGGACGTGTTATAAGAGCCAAAGATTTTACGTTTAATTTAAGTGGAAATATCTCTATAAACCGTAATAAGGTGGTTAAATTACCAAGTAACAATACCATTATTATTAACGGTGCCGAGCGCTCTTACTTAACTAATATAACGCAACAGGGGCAGCCTGTTGGTATGTTTTACGGGTTTAAAGTTGGCGGTATAATCACTGCAGATAATTTGGGCAAAACAGCTCCTTCTGCATCATCTACCAACCCTGCTAAAATAGGTGACCTGTATTTTGTTGATACCAATAAAGATGGTGTAATTAACGATGCCGATAAAACAGTAATAGGTACGCCGTATGCTGATTTTACGTATGGCTTTGCCTTAAACGCCACTTATAAACGCTTTGATTTAGCTGCAGCCTTTAACGGTTCGCAGGGTAACCAGGTGCTCGATGGGCAAGACTACTATCTGTATAACATGGAAGGTTCTGGTAATCAGTATGCCGATGTAGCTAACCGCTACAGAGATGCTGCAAACCCTGGTAACGGTACAGTTTATCGCGCGTCTCGCGGTGGTACGCAAAGTAACAGCACCCGCCTTTCAACCTTTTACCTGCAAGATGGATCGTTTCTGCGTTGCAACAATATCACTTTAGGGTATACACTGCCAGACTTTGTGAAGAATAAATTAGGCATAAGTAACGCTCGCATATTTGGTAGTGTTGTTAATGCTTTCACCATTACTAAATACAAAGGTTACAATCCCGAGGTTGACTATAACTATTCAAGCGGTGGCTCTAACAGCACACAGCCTGCTAACCTTGCGCCGGGTATAGACTATGGAGTATACCCATTGGTACGTTCCTTTAACCTGGGCTTAAATGTTACTTTTTAAAATAATATATAGAAATTAAAAAGATGAAAAAGAAATTAATAGCAATAAGCTGCCTTGCAGTATTTATGGCAATAAGTCCTTCATGTAAAAAAGAATTTTTGCAACAAAGCGACCCAAATGCTGTTGCACTGGATGTCAACTTTCAAACACCAAATGATGTTTTATTAGCGGTTAATGGTATATACCAATCATTACGCAGTGCTAATAACATAGGCGAAAGCAGTGACCTGTGGACTGACCAGCGCTCTGATGATACGGGTACTAATGATAGCCAATCAAAAGCAGGTGAGCCTTTCCAGTTTAATAACTTTTCCCTAATTCCAAGTAATACCTACTTAAAAAGCCATTGGGTGTCTTTGTATGGTACAATAACCCGCGCAAATGTTGTATTATCCCATATTGATGATGTTACGTTTCCCGATCCAAAAGTAAAGCTTCAATATACAGCAGAAGCTAAGTTTTTGCGTTCACTTATGTATTTTCATTTAGTGCGCCTATGGGGCGATGTGCCGTTGGTAACCAAACAGTTAGCATCAGCAGATGTTAGTGGTGCAACTTTTCGTGAAAAAGAGGCTACCGTATACGCACAAATAGTAACAGACCTTACCGATGTAATAAACAGTAACTCGTTGCCTAACCTGCAAACCGGTGCTAATATTGGCCATGTATCTATGGCAGCTGCTAATACACTGTTAGGTCAGGTATACTTAACTATGGCTACTACATTAGATGCGGCAAACCGCCAAACAAATCTTGTTAACGCCAAAACATATTTAATGAACGCGTATAACATGCGCACATTTGGTGCGTTGAGTAGCATTCCTTATACTGATGTTTTTGATGTAAATAAAAAGGCTACCTGTCCGGAATTAATTTTCCAAATCGTAAACAAGCAAGGTGATATTAATTACAGCTCTGCAATAGCTGCTAATAACCAGGCAAAAGGCGAAACAATAAATTCACAAAAACTTGCTTCAGGCGTAGGTTATAATGTTACTCATGACCTAATCAATGAATATGAAGCGGGCGATGCTCGTATGGCTTTTTCAGTTAAATATGCCAATGACCCTATTGTGAAAGACTGGTTTGTTACCAAATTCAGAGATGCAAGTGATGCCGCAGGCAAATTAGGATACGGAGGTAATGATTGGATTTTAATGCGTTATGCAGATGTTATACTAATGCTTGCCGAAGTTAATATGTACCTGGGCGATGATGCAACTGCTATACAGTATTTAGATATGGTACGTGTAAGAGCAGGTATGCCAACTTATGCGGTATCTATGGCAAATAGTGCTTACAGTACAAGTTTCCCAACTCTTAAATTAGCCATTTTGCATGAGCGCCGTGTAGAACTGGCGTTTGAGCATCATCGCTGGTTTGATTTGATAAGAACTTTTACCACACCAGAACTGGTTACTTATTTCAAAAATAAAAAACAGGCAGACTTTGGTTCGGCACAGTTGGCAAACTTTTCTACAAAAGACCGCTACTATCCTATACCATTTGATGAGTATAAGCTTGATCCGGTAAAAATGTATCAAAATCCGGGATATTAATATTAATATTTTGGACTAAAAGGGAGGGCATTTATGCCCTCCCTTTTTTATTATTATATGAGTTTAGGAACCAAATTAAAGATCTGTTCAATTAAACAGAAAAAAGCCATTGTAGGCATTTCTGATAGTGCAATACCCCGATAATTTGATAAGGATATTATAAGGTATTCATCATTGAAAATATTTTATCATAATTAATTGTAATTCAGTTGATTATTTACAATTGTATTTATAAGGCCGACAGGCGGGCGTACCTTTCTTCATTTTACGCCTAATTCATCGAGACAAACACTGTATTCGCCGATACATTAAATTAATAGCAGGTATAATTTTATTTATTTACTACAATAAATAAAGGCATAAGCCTAAACTATATTCCGATACAATGAAGAAAACCTCCACCCAAATTAAAGTATTACTATTACTATTAATATTAATAACTGGTCTTAGCGCTTGTAATAAAGGCAGCAGTGACGTTTTACCAACAATGATAACGTACGATGTAGTTATTGACCCAACATCAACCAGTGCATGGAGCGGTGGACTTATAACCAGTGTAATACCATCATTTACCGCTTACGGTGTTTGCTGGAGCGCTACTAACCAGGAACCTACTATTGCCGATTCCAAAACTTCAGAGCCTTTAGTTTTAATATCATGCACCAGTAACCTTACCGGGCTTTCGCCAAATACAACTTATTATGCACGGGCGTATGCTACCAATTCCGGCGGAACCGGTTATGGCAATGTTATAAAGTTCACAACAGGCAGCGATCAGTCAAACGCTTATAAAGCGGTAAGCACGTTAGCGGGTAGCATAACCCCCGGCTTTGTAAATGGTACAGGTACAGCAGCAATGTTTAACAGTCCAATGGGGATGACAACTGATGCTGCAGGCAATATTTATGTTTCAGATTCATATAATTCAGCCATCAGGAAAATTACCCCTGCAGGGGTTGTAACCACTGTTGCCGGTATAGGTCAGTTAGGTTACTTGAACGGACCAGCAGCTTCTGCTGAGTTTTACTCACCTTCCGGACTCGCAATTGATGCAAGCGGGAACATTTTTGTGGCCGACCGGGGTAATAACATGATCAGAAAAATAACTCCGGCAGGAGTGGTTAGCACATTTGCAGGTAGCGGTAATGCCGGCTACAGTGATGGTACAGGTATAGCCGCAACTTTTAATACTCCAAGTGGAGTCGCTTTTGATGCCGCGGGCAATTTGTACGTGGCCGACTATGGCAATAATTTAATAAGAAAGATAACTTCTGATGGTGTAGTTACCACTGTTGCAGGTAGCCGTGCAGTTGGATATGCAAATGGCCTGGGTATAGCTACCAACTTCAATAAGCCAACCAGCATTGCCCTTGACGCAGCCGGAAATATATATGTAACTGAACCATACAATAATGCTATCAGGAAAATTAGCCCCGACTATATGGTTACTACTTTTGCGGGTGGACCAGCCGCTACCACTTTGGTTGGCAGCCCAATTGCAATTAGTATTGATGCCACAGGGAACATGTTTATTGCCGATTTTAACGGACGTATTTTAAAGATAAGCGCAGGAAAAATATTAACTGTATTGGCAGGCAAATCAGGCACTACAGGATCAACTGACGGTGATGGTGGCAGTGCATCGTTCAATAACCCGCAGGGGATAGCATCTGGGACAAGCGGCAGTGTCTACGTTGCCGATTTTGGTAATAACCTAATCAGGAAAGTGAATTCAAATTAATCTTATCATAATTAGTTTTATTGTTTATATAAGCGGATGACCGAAAGGTGTCCGCTTATATTTTTTATAAGACAGATTTATAATCACCAAATTTATCATCATCAGAACATAGTATAGCCATAGATGTTAAGTTATTTCTATGGATGATTCAGCAGAGTTTAGCGGTAAGGGTGCGTTTTATTCCGGCACAAGCGGTTTAGTACTCCCTGTCCCCAATAAGCAACTATACCCACCCGAATTTCAGAATAAGAGCCGGTTAACTTATTATGCATCGCTATTTAATAGTATCGAGATCAATAGCTCGTTTTACAAAGTGCCCATGGCATCCACCGTTAAAAAATGGGCCTCAGAAGTTCCGGACGGTTTCCGGTTTACATTTAAGCTTTGGCGCGATATTACCCATAATAAAGCACTGGTATTTAATCCTGCGGATGTAGACCGCTTTATGCAAGTAATAAATGAGATAGGGAGTAAGAAAGGCTGCCTGCTCATCCAATTTCCGCCAAGTGTTGCAGTAGCAAATTTTAACCAGTTAGATAAGTTGTTGATGAGCATACAAAATGCAGACCCTATGCAGCAATGGGATGTTGCTGTGGAATTTCGTAACCGCAGCTGGTACCTTGATGATGTTTACGCCATGCTTGATACTTATAACGCAGGTATGGTGATACAAGACATGCCGGCTTCATTAACGCCTATGATAGATTTCCCTACAGAGTTTGTTTACCTGCGTTTCCACGGGCCAAACGGAGGGTATAGAGGGACTTATACGGATGCTTTTTTATATGAATATGCCCAATATATTAATGATTGGCAGGAGGATGGTAAAACCGTTTATGCCTACTTCAACAACACCATGGGCGAGGCAGTTAAAAATTTAATAACGCTGAATAATTACCTAAAATAATAGAGTGTTTTTAACTCTTAAGTTTTCATAAATTAAAATAAAGCCTATCCAGATTTTATCCGGATGGCTTTATTTTAACCAATGGCAGTGAGAATACCAACCATCATTACTTACCAGGGTAGTTCTTCGCCTAAGTGAATAAAGCGGCCATTAGGGCCATCTTCGCCAATAAGGGCCAGGGCTACACTGGTTTTAGCACCGTCGGTAATTTCCATATCGGCGGCATCAGTACCCAGTTCTGTTTTTACCCAACCTGGGTGGGCAGAGTTTACTTTAATGCCAGTACCTTCAAGTTCAAGTGCCAGGTGATTAGTATACATGTTCAAGGCCGCTTTTGATGCATTGTATGAAAGTGTTTTCATTGGTGCTATAGGGCTGTCTTTTAGTGAATGAATAGTTAATGAACCTAAAATGCTTGATAAGTTTACAATACGGCCGGCATCACTCTTTTTTATTAATGGCAGCAATTCATTAGTAATTGCAACAAGGCTGAACAGGTTGGTATTAAAAACATATTCAAATTCCTCATAAGTAGTACCTGATATTGTTTTCTCAAACATTGACCAGTTTTTTGGACCCACACCAGCGTTGTTGATAAGAATATCCAGCTTGCCAAATTTTTCTTGTAAATACTTGGCTGCGGCTTTGCGCTCATCTGTATTGGTTACATCAAGTTGTATACCGTAAGCATCAATACCTTGTTGTTTTAATTCATTGGCAGCTTCAGTTGCTGCACCTAACTGGCGGGCAGCTAAAACTATTGTTACTCCTTGTTCGCCTAATTGTTTTGCAGTTTCGAAGCCTATACCACGGTTAGCACCTGTTATAAGGGCTATTTTTTGATTTTTCATTTTATTGTTGTGTTTAATTGTTTTATTTATTTAGACCGTTCGGTCTTTTATGTCATAAAAAAAGGCTTATGCAACCTGTTCTTCAATTTCAGTTTTAAGCATTTTTATAATAGTGTTTAGTTGAGTGTTATTGCCCATAACACGTGCTATCATGGTGGCACCTTCCATCAGAGCAAAAAATTTAATTGCATATTCTTTAGCGTTCCAGCCAGCTTTAAACTCGCCTGATGCAATGCCATCTTCAATAATACTGGCAATTAAATTTTGTGACCAATCCATCCCTTGTTTAACTTTTTGCCTAATAGCCGGGTTTGTGTCATCAGCCTCCATACCAAAATTTATCATAGGGCAGCCACCCTGTAGTGGGGGATTTTCTGGATGGCTTAAAAAATCAAGATAGGCAAACAGCTTCTTTTTAGCGCTTTTATGCTTATTAAGCTGTGTTGTTATTTTTTGGCCTAAAGTATTTAAGCAATGGTCAACCACAGCATGTGATAAAGCATCCTTACTTTCAAAATGACCGTATAAACCGCCCTTGGCCATTTTGGTAGCCTCCATAATGTCACTCATAGCAGTACCCGCAACACCTTTAGTGTTAAACAATGGTGCTGATTGCTCTATTATAAATTGCCTTGTTCTTTCTGCCTTAGTCATAACGATTTCGTTTTGATAGATCAAATATAAAGACCGTTCGGTCTATTATGCAAGTGGTATTTACTAAGATGTTATCCCGATGACAAAAAGTAGACGTGCAACTGTGAAACCAAAGTGGCCAATGAAATTTGTTGAATGTATTTAATTGTCGCAAAATCACCTTTAAATTGTCGTTTACACACCTAATTGTATATAATTACTGATTGTAAATTTGTTTAAGAATTAAGCAGATTATAATGACAGATAAAGCAACGCATCTTTTTGATAAATTAGCAAAGCCGGCACAACGGGCACTGGCAAATGTAGGTATCAAAACATTGGAACAATATCTCAGTTAACTGAAGCCGAATTTATGCAGCTGCATGGCATTGGCAAAAATACGCTGCAAACTATTAAAGCCGATATGGCTAAATATCAAATTCATTTTCAAATTAAAAAGTAAACCAAAATAATCAACAATATGTCATTCCAGGGATACCTTAATACTATTAAAGAAAAAACAGGGAAAGGCCCTGCAGATTTCCGTGCCATAGCCGAAGAAAAGGGTTTTACCCAAAACGGTGAGTTAAAAGTAAAAGCCGGTAATATTACCAATTGGCTTAAAAACGATTTTGAATTAGGCCACGGACATGGTATGGCTATTTATGCGCTACTTAAAGGCATAAAGAATGAGGATAGCGTATAGGTAATGCCATCCTTTATTATGCAATGATGAGAACGCCTGTTAAGCATCTGTCTTTGTCACTTAAATGAAATAAATGCAGGTTTAACATCTCAGCTTGCTTTACATATTTAATTTGCCCCGTATCTTCATAAAACATTTAATATACTATCTATTTATTATGAAATACAGAATTTTAGGCAACACCGGAGTTAAGCTTTCTGCAATTGGTTTAGGCTGCATGGGTATGAGCCATGCTTACGGCGAACCTGATGATACAGAATCTATAGCTACGTTAAATAAGGCAATTGAATTAGGCATTAACTTTTGGGATACCGCCGATGTTTATGGCAACGGGCAAAATGAGAAACTTGTAGCGCAGGTGTTAAAACCTAACCGCGATAAAATATTTATTGCTACCAAGTTTGGATTTAGAGCAGGTGCTGATGGTAAACTAAGCACCTTTGACGGCTCGCCGGCATACATGAAAACCGCTGTTGAAGCTAGCCTTAAACGTCTGCAAACAGATGTGATAGACTTATACTATGCCCACCGCATTGACCCTAATGTGCCTGTTGAAGAAATGGTTGGAGCCATGGCCGACCTGGTAAAAGAAGGCAAGGTAAAATATATTGGTTTATCAGAAGCATCTGCAAATAGTATCCGTAGGGCCCATGCCGTGCATCCTATATCTGCATTGCAAAGCGAATACTCTTTATTAACCCGGGATGTGGAGGCCGAGATATTGCCGTTATGTAAAGAATTGGGTATATCCTTTGTGCCTTTTAGCCCACTGGCCCGTGGGTTGGTAACCAATAAGCTGGACGTATCAGAATTAAAAGATGGCGATTTCCGGAAATCGCTGCCTCGTTATCAACAAGATCATGCACAAAATAACAGTTTACTTGCTCAAGGCTTTGCCGAAATAGCATCCTCCATTGGCTGCTCGCCAGCTCAATTGGCACTAGCCTGGGTATTAAACCAGGGGGATAATATCATTCCTATCCCCGGAACAAAAAAGCGTAAGTATTTACAAGAAAATGCAGGGAGTGCTGATATAACGCTATCTGCACAAAACCTGATTGATATTGAGGCCCTGCTCAAAAAATACCCTGATACCGGCGAAAGGTATAACGAAGGGAATTGGAAGTTTGTGGATAGAAATTAATTTGTCCCTGGTCAATAACGTAGAAATACCTAATGTATAAAACAGGTATTTCTACGTATTGTACGCATAAAAATCAACTTCTATATTTATCGGAGCGTAAACCTTATCAAATTTTAAAGTCAGCTCGCCCGGCACAGGAGGTCTTGGCCGGGCGAGGGGGGCTGATTTATAAAATTTTTTAATAGTTAAAGTTTTCTAAAATAGGGTCTCCAAAAGGGGCCCTGTTTTGGTTAAATACAATTTATAAAGATGCTGTTGTACAATGGGAAATGTGCTGGGCCGCGAAAGAAATAAGCGAGTGAGATTAATCACCGTTATATGCTTTTTCAAGCGCAGGCAGGTCAAGCTTTTTCATAGGGAACATAGCATTCATCACACGGCTTGCTTTTTCAGCATCCGGATCGGTAAGCATATCTACAAATTTGGTTGGGACAATTTGCCATGATATACCAAACTTGTCTTTTAACCACCCGCATTGCTGTGCTTTTGGGTCACCCCCGATGTTTAGTTTTTCCCCATAATAATCCACCTCCTCCTGTGTTTCACAATTCACAATAAAAGATATGGATTCATTGAATTTAAAAACCGGGCCGCCATTCAAGCCGGTAAATGTTTGTCCATCCAGCACAAATTCAATGGTCATAACGGAGCCTATGGGCATTTTATGGATATCTTTCCCGGCCTCGGTATAACGGGAAATGCGCCCTATGCTTGAATTTTTAAAGATGGATGTGTAAAATTTCGCGGCTTCTTCTGCCTGGCTGTCAAACCACAGATTGGACGTGATCCTTTGGGTGAGTGACATAATGTTTTTTTTATGTTAAAAAGCTAATGCATAGATATTTAGCAACAGGTTAAATTGTATTTTGTTTGTGCGAAAAAGAACAAAAAGCTGCAAACCGTATCTACTCAATGCTAAACCTCTTATCTTAGCAAGGTGCTACCTAATTGAACCAACCTGAACAATGAAAATATTTAATCTTATTTTTTGCGTATTATTTGTACTGTTTGCCGCTTTGCAATACAATGACCCCGACCCATATATCTGGATGCCCATCTATCTATATAGTGCGGCACTTTGCTACCAGGCGGCTCAAAAGAAATTTTATCTCAAAGCCTACCTTGTTGGTATTGTAGTTTACGCTGCTTATGCCATCTATCTGTTTTTCGACAAAACCGGCGTACTTGATTGGGTGCGCGAACATAATTCAGAAAGCATGGTGCAAACCATGAAAGCCGGGAAGCCATGGATAGAAGAATCGCGCGAGTTTTTTGGTTTGATGATATTGATTGTGGTGATAGGAATCAATTGGGCATACATGAAGAGGGTAGGAAGGAAGAAATAATATTTCAGATAAACTGACATCCACCTGAAAACCTGATTCTTAATATTCACTACCTTTGCCCCGTTAAATTACTTACATGAACTATCTTTTAAAACACACGGGTAAATTTCTATTACTTGCTATCGTAATAACTATTGCAGCTTGTAATAGTGATACTAAAACCGGCTCAACTACAGATACTGCTAAGGTTGATACCACCGCAAAGCTTAAACCTGCAGCAGCAGACAGCGGCCATTTGGTAGGGGTGTGGCATGATGAAACAATAAAATCTGATAAAGGCGAGCAGATAGCTTACGAGGTAGTAAGTAATAGCAAAAAGATTTATATACAGGCAATTACTTTTGTTGGTAATGATTTGAAAGTGAACGACACCCCGCCCATCTCTCCATCAGCATCAGAAATAAAAAAAGACGGCGATCATTTTGTAAGTGTTGAACGCCCTACCGAAACGTATAAAGTTGATAAAAAGGGTAACCTGCTTATTTATGACAATGCGGAACTGGTAGCCATTTGTAAAAAATTATTGTAGATCCTTTTTACTCCACCAGATTAAGCGGCGTAAAAGAGACTTACTTATGATTATTGTTCAAACCTATTTTTAGTTTGCCATTTTCATCATAAGCACGTATATGTACCACTATACCCTTAAACCGACGTTTTTTTAGTTCGTCTTTGTCGGTTATATTGGCATCTTTTTCGGGATTTCTTAGCGGAATATCTAGAGCTATGTCGGTGCCGTTGGTTAAGCCGTAAACCCCGGCAATATCCATATTTATCACACTGGAATTTAATTCCATAGGGTTAATGATGATCTTATCACCTCGCAGGTCAAACCGGGCATTGAGGCTGGGAACCATAATGTTATTAAGATTGCGAAACGGAAAGGCAAACTTACCCACACCAGTTATGGGTTTAAAGTTAAGTAGGGCAGCATCTTTAAGGTTAAGGTCTAATGCTCCGTTTATTGAGCGTGGTACCAGGTTACCGGCATCAGTAATAGCACCGGTAATATTTGTTTTAGCCGATAGATAACCCTTTAAATTCTCATAAGTAAAATCTTTCATTCCAAAGTTATCAAAGGCATAGAAAAACTCGCGCATATTTACATTGCTTACTGTAGTATTCAACGCAAAACTGTTGAGGTTTTTACCTTGGGTAACCCGGCCGTTCATCCGTAATGATCCGCCAGCATGCTTAACACTTATTGTTTTTATAATTACACCATCATCGGTAGTAAGCAGGTCTGCATGGGCATTGGTAGCCAAAAACTTTTTGTAGTGTACATTGGCCACTTCCATATGCATTTCGGCTTTACCCCGCTCCAGCACATTGCTTAGCTGATCTACAATGTTGCCGCTGTTGGAACGTGTTGTTTTAACAGGTGCGGATCTCCGCGGTTTTAAAAAACCTATAAACTCACCCAAATACAATTGCGGACTATTTATCTGCCAGGTTAGTAATATTTTTTCGGGAGCGTTATAATACAGGTTTAAAAAATTGTTGACACGGCCAGTCATGGTTACAATGCTGCGGCCGCTTTGTAAATGGATGTTGCTCATTATCAAATCATCGCCCACAAAATTGAGTGAGAACGAAGTTTTTTTAAATAAGAGATTACGGGGAAAGTAGTTAATGTCGGCCTCTTTAACGTGGATGGCACCCTGTATCATCGGTTTGTTAATTTTATAATCAACAATATCCGCTCGATACTTTAAGTTTATATCTGCCCAGCCGTTGCTAAATTTGGCAACATTATCCTCTAAAAAATAATTAAGGTCTGCAATGGGAAAAGTTGATTTAAAGTTACCCGTAGCAATAGGTTTTACCAAATTAATTATGCTGCCGGTATCAACCGTAAAAGGCAGGTGGTTATAGGTGCCAGAGAGGCCAATTAGTTTAATAATAGAGTTCTCATCGCCTAAACCTTTGCCATTAACATGGTTGTTGGTAAATATCCCGTTGAAGTTACAATTCTCAATTGTGCCGCCGGGCATAGTTAAGGTATTGTCTTTTGTTTTAGCAGTAATATATAATGATGGATCGCCACCAACACCAAAACTGCCGGAGATATTTGCTGTAACAGCCAACGGCTTACTTAAGTTAAAGCGGTTAAGTACCAGGGTAATATTTGGTGAAAGCAGTGCGCTCGCGTTTCGCCATAATAGCTGGTCGGCTACTACGCGGATGGAAAAGTTGGTGCGGTCTTTACCCGTTTCAAAAACAGCGTTGATATTAAACGGATCATTGCCAATAGTTAAGGGGGCAGATTTTACATTTATTTTGCCTGTATTTTCATTATACCCGGCTATAAAATCGCCTACCAGTTGCTTGTTTTGGATAAAACTACCATGTAAACTATTAAATGCCATGCTTTTGGCTAATACATTCAAATGAAAATCGGCATGCCAGCCGGTATCAGGATAGCTCATGTGGCCCTTTAAATCATTAACCGCAAAGTTGAAAAGCTTGTGCGCTTTCCTATTATCTACCGTAAAATTCACATTACTTAAAGTAAACTTTTTCAATTGGGTTGATGAACTGCTTTCAGATTTGTTGTCCTTTACCTTTTTATTATCCTTTTTAAAAACCGATGTATTGCTGTAGCCTGTGCTATCAGTAAAAAGGTCAATTGCAGCATTACTAATTTGAATATGGTTAATATCAATAGTACCCCTAAGCAGCGCGACTGTATTTAATGATATATCAAAATCCTTAGCATTTAAAAGTGTATGCTTATGATGGTCAAAGTTCTTATCACGCACCAAAACATTCTTTAACGACAGGGAGATATCCGGCAGGTCCTTGAAAAAATTAGGTTTCATATCACCTATTATGAGAGTGCCGTCAACGCTCTTATCCAGCTGCTCGTTAACCATTTTAAGCACTTTTGCTTTGTTAAAGGTAATATATAAAGTAGCGCCAATCACTAACAGCACTATAAGTAGCACTAAGCCGGCAAGTATCTTAAGGAATGTTTTTAACCACTTAGGCATTTTTTGATTTTATTAATTAATACCTAAACAGTTGATTTTGTTTTATTTGTAACAGAAAGGTTAAACAAGGGTAGAGTATAAATGCCAGGGCACCATATTTTCGGATGATGGTGAGTTGAATCTGTTAGTGTTCCGTTCCGCTAAAAGCGGAACAGAGTAATGATTTGTCATACTGAGTGTTAAAATCCGGGGACTGTGAAGGTGAAATGACATATCCTGGGGTCATCCTGAGCTTGTCGAAGGACGTGCGCAATGGCCCACCCCGCAATGCTTCGACAAGCTCAGCATGACCCCATATAACCAAATATGTCATGGGTAACGCAGTGAAGTATCTAATACCGATGCATTTTCGTCAATATGCCCCGCTATTGCTTTGTGTAGTAAATCAGAAAACCTACTTAACAATAAAAGCGGCTCAAGGCCGCTTTTATTGTTAAATATCAAATCCAATTATTGATTAGGCATCGGCAGGCCTGCAAACTTGCTTCCATAATCCTTAAGCTGAGCGCTTAGCTTATTGTTTAGCTGTGTTTGCTTATAATCTTTTGTAAGAGTAACCATATTGTTAAGTAACCACATGCCTAGTTGCACATCACGAGGGTTTACCTGGTCGGCGCTTTTTTGAAACAAGGCGTAGTTGTAATTTAACTGATCTGTTATATAGTCATTAACATTGTTAATCATTCCGGTACCTATGGCAACATCATTGGCATGGAAGGCACTTTCGGCCAAATAGTATTTTTTGATAGCCAGGTCGGCAGTCATTACTGTTTCCGGCATATTATCTACATATTTTTTTAATGCTTTTTTTGCCAGGTCAGGCTTGCCTTCTTTTATCAGGTTATCAGCAAGGTTGGTATACATGCGGGTAACCAGTGGATAAAACAATGTAAGGGATTCGTGATCAAGGTTCTTAGCAGTTTTAAAATTGCCAAATTTAAACTTGGTCATCATGTTGTTATACATGATCATGGTGTTGCTGCTTTCAAGCGCCTGGGTAGTAGTATCAGGCGCAAAAGGCATTAGGCGTAATGCAAAACCTTCGTTATAAAAATATTTATCTAAGCCAAGCATATTTTCATTGCCGGCAGTAACGGTAAAATATATAGGGCGTTTCCAGTTATTATGAGATATAATATCCATAATTGCCAGGTTATCTTTAGTTACATAATTGGGTGTAAAGGTAAAGTCCATTTCAGGTACAATGCGGGCTCGCTCACTAGCCGAAACAACATTGTTTTTAATCACCTCATCAGCATTAACAGTAAGCTTAAAGTGTTTAGTAGGCAGGTAATTTGCGGCTTCAACACCTTCATACAACTGCGCCTTTGTTTGTGCATCATCAGATGTAATAAAATCAAAAACCTCTTTCAACTCGGTGGGGCCGGGTACTTTGGCATCGTTATAGTAAATAACATCGCGCACACCTGTCTTAAACTTATCGTTGCTCATGGTGATAGGCAGCGGATCAGAATCATTCATTTTTTGTTTCATCTGGCGTATGTACCAATCGGTACCCAGTAAGCTTAAGTTTACTATACGCACATCAGGTCTAACGCCTTCAACTTCCTGAATGTACCAAAGCGGATAGGTGTCATTATCGGCAAAACAAAATAATATAGCATTAGGTGCGCATGAGTTAAGGTAGTTGTATGCCATATCATGCGGCGTCATTTTGGTAGACCGGTCATGATCGTTCCATTCCTGACTGGCCATTAATACCGGTGCTGCTAATAAACAAACCGTGGTAGCTATCATAGCGCCGGTTTTTGCATTAAGTTTTTTGCTGATGAATTCGGCAATCATTAATACACCCAAGCCAATCCATATGG
Organism: Mucilaginibacter sp.; assembly: GCA_028288315.1. Lineage (GTDB taxonomy): Bacteria > Bacteroidota > Bacteroidia > Sphingobacteriales > Sphingobacteriaceae > Mucilaginibacter. The sequence continues at coordinate 1,785 of JAQBNY010000234.1, read as the reverse complement.
CAAAGGCATAAAAGGAACCCGCATAAGCATAATCACGCTCACGTGGCTGTAATGGATCCTGGTTAAGGTAAAGTACAATGGCTATACCAGTAAAAAAGAATAATACAGTTACTACACCTGCATCGCGCTGGTTGCGCTTAAAATGGAACATTAATCCCAGCAGCCCAATTATCAGCGGCAGAAAATAAAGTCTGTTGTATGCATTGCTTTCAGTTACTGATTTTGGCAGATCTTTTTTAAAGTTTAAACCACTTGTCCAATTACCATCAATACCAGTACTGCTTTGTTGCCCATCCATTTCATTTGTACGGCCAACAAAGTTCCATAAGAAATAGCGGGTATACATTTGGTTTATTTGCCAGGTGGCAAAAAAGCCAAGATTGGTAGCCATAGTAGGATGTTCTTCCGGACTCAATTGCGACCATTCCCTGTAAAACTGCGGATGATTTGGCTTTTGGCTAAACATACGCGGAAACAAGGTGTTACGGTCATAAATTGTATTTAACTTTTTGCCGGCTATTTCATATTTTTTTTGGCCACGGCGATATATGTTAGGGCCATCGGTTTGCTCAATTGCTTTTGAATCGAAATACTCGCCATACATTAACGGGGTATCGCCATACTGGTCGCGGTTTAAATAGCCGTTCAAGGCAAAGGCATCCTGCGGATCGCTGTTATTTAAGTTAGTGCCAGCCTTAGCACGTATAACAATCATTACAAACGAGCTGTAACCAAACAATATAAATACGGCACAAATTAAAACGCGGTTAAGTGCCGCACGTTTCTCGCGTACTTTTAAAACATATTCTGATAGAGCTAATACCACAGCAGCAGCTATAAAGCCAACTATGCCTGCACTAATAGTTAATAATAATACAAAGCAAGCAATTGTAGCAGCTAACGCCGGGGTTGATGGTTTAATGGTATAATAAATACCGGATGCCAGTGCGCCAGTAACCAGCAGGAAAAATACAATGGCTCCGCTGCCAAAGCCCATACCCAGAGTATTCACAAAAAACAGATCAGAAAAAGCAGCGCCCTTTACTGTGAATTGAATAACGCCCCACAAAATTATGGCTACCGTAATTACACCTAATATAAACGACCAGATGGTTCCCTTTGTAGTAACATTGCTTGCCCGCCTAAAATAAACCACAAGCGCTATTGCAGGTATAACCAATAAGTTAAGTAAGTGAATACCTATAGATAAGCCCATTACATAGGCAATAAAAATAATCCATTTATCGGCGCGGGGTTCATTAGCATGGGCATCCCATTTTAAAATGGCCCAAAAAACAATGGCTGTACATAATGATGATAAAGCATAAACTTCAGATTCCACTGCAGAGAACCAGAAGGTATCAGAGAAGGCATAAGCCAATGAACCAACCAGGCCTGATCCTATAATTAATATCAGATTGGTAGTTGTAATTTCTTCATTGGCTTTTACCAGTATTTTTTTAGCCAACGCGGTTATGGTCCAAAATAGGAACATAATGGTTGCACCACTCGCCAGTGCCGATGACATATTTGTATAGTAGGCCACCTTATTATTATTGCCAAATGATAGCAGTGAGAATACCTTGCCTATCATGGTAAACAATGGCGCGCCTGGCTGGTGCGCTACCTGTAATCGGTAAATACAGGCAATAAATTCACCGCAATCCCAAAAACTGGATGATGGTTCAAGGGTTAAAATGTAGCAGATAGAGGCTATAATAAATGTGGCCCAGCCAAAAATATTGTTGGTTTTATTGTAGTTCATATATTGAGTTACAGTATTTG
>JAQBNY010000215.1 GCA_028288315.1 Mucilaginibacter sp. | reverse complement strand
TCCTCACTTTTTAAATGGCTGTCGCGCATATTATTATCGGTATTGATAGTTGCAATATCGGCCACAGCATCAATTTTGCTGGCATCTAATTTACCCGGATCAAACTTTACATCAGCCTCTACTTTACCAATAGTCCCACCGGTTTTTATACCCAGGTTCTTAATCTCGAAGGTAATTTTTGATTTGGTAACATTGTTTTTTAACTGTGCGAACGTGGAGTTGCTGACTATAAGTATAAGTATCGCTACGTAGATTTTCTTCATATTTCAAATATGACGGTAATTAATATTAAGGGTTTAATGGTGATGGATTTTATATTAATGGTGTAATGGTTCCTTAAAACTCCACATGCGCCCTTAATGAGAATACATTAACTGGGCCGCGGTCTTTATTATAACCAGGGTTGGCTATAAACTGATAATCGGGTGTGAGCCACAGCTTTTTTTGGTAAGCATTTACCTTATAATATAATTCAGCAATTAATTCATTCGAGTAATTTAGTTTGCCATCACCAATCATAAACCCGTAACCGCCTGCCGCCAGGTAATCACGGTGCGGGCCGGAGATACCGTTGGCCACAAATGCCAGCCCCAGCTCATCATCATTACGTTTCCATTCACCACCTTTAAGTACGGCACCCAGGCTTAAGGATTGGTCAATCTCGGTAAATGCCCAGGTTTGGGTACGGCCATCATTATAGCTTACTTTAGCAAATACACCAAAGTTTTTTGAAAGATACTGGTCGGCGCTTATAGCAAAGCCATATTTATGCTTGCCGTAAACAAGGTCCTCTTCAACTACCGGTGCGGTCGGGTTTAAAGCAATTGCTTGCCTATAGTTGCCCATTTTGCCGTTATTAGTAAAGCCTAAAACCCTTACGGTCCCTTTTTTGCCATTAAGTGTAAAGCGTTTTTCATATTCAAGGGTTAAGGTATTAGCATGTGCAATGCGCTCATCCCAGATAGCACCGTTGGCAGATGTTGTAGTCATGGTAAAGGCAAATCGCAGTGCCCAATTAGGCTGGCCCAATTCTGCCATTGTCCCTATAACATAACCACGTGTATTGGCCGGGTAATCCCAGGCGGCATTATCCATTAATGACCAGTTCATGAACTGCGAACGGGCGTCATGACTAAATTCGTTACCATCAAAAAAATCGGCCATGCCAAATTTACCAGCAGTGAACCGTAGGTAACGCTTGCTTACAGTACCTGCTAGTTGATTAACATCATCATTAAGAGTGTCTTTTTCATTTCCCCACTCAAAATTTTGGGTAAAATAAAGGCGTGCAATATAAATTTTAGATTCGGCACTACCCACCCTAAAAGTTTCGCCATTTGGGAAACCAGCTATACCTAATGTTTTGCTTAAACCGGCACCGCCAGACATTTCCGGGTTAAAATAAGCCGATGCACCTTTCCATAAGCGGGCGCCACCAAAAAAAGTGGTTGTTAATGATGTTTGGGTTTCTTGGCCGGTTAGCAAGCTATTCCTACCAGTATAGTCAGCACTAAAGCCGGGCTTGAACTGGGTAATTACCGTTTGCTGAAAATGGAAATTAAAACGCTGCTGTTTAAGCGTATCCTGCGCTGCAGAAAATTTTGAAATGCTTGTTATTAAAGCAAACGAAAGTAGCAATTTATTCACGTTGTAGAGAGTTAGGGGCTGATTGAGAAACGTTGGAAACTAAATATGGTTTAATGCACTTCCGAATAAAACTGTGCCAGATAACTTTCCATAAAGCTGTGCCTTTGCTGTGCAAGCTTTTTACCGGTTTCGGTATTCATTTTATCTTTAAGTAGCAACAGTTTTTCATAAAAGTGGTTAATGGTTGGCGCCGTGGTGGATTTATACTCCTCTTTAGTCATGTTTAAATTAGGCGGTATATTGGGGTTGTAAATTTCCCTGGCCTTAAAACCACCATAAGTGAATGCACGTGCAATACCAATGGCACCAATGGCATCCAGCCGGTCGGCATCTTGCACAATGGCTAATTCTTTTGAGTGGAATACAGCCTTATTAAAGCTTGCCTTGAAAGACATATGCCTGATAATTTGCTGTACATGTATAATGGTTTCCTCATCAATAGCGATACTCTTAAGGAATTCGCCTGCGGTAGCGGGTCCTATTTCTTCATCTCCATTATGGAATTTACTATCGGCAATGTCATGTAGTAATGCGGCAAGCTCAATGATAAGGGTATCGCAGCTTTCTATTTGGGCTATGAGTTTGGCATTAGTCCAAACGCGGTGAATATGCCACCAATCATGCCCTCCTTCTGCATCTCTAAGGGTATGCCGTACGAAGTTTGCTGTTTGCTCAATAATATCTGCATTACTTGGTGTTATCATAAATGCAAATATATTAACAAAACAAAGCTTCGCTAATAATTAAGCTGCAGCTTCAGCTTTTTCTGAATTGATCAGCTCCATAAGGTCGGTTTCTAATATATCGGCAATCTGAAATAGGCGTTCTACAGTTATTTTGGTATAACCCAATTCTATTTTGCTGTAGGCGTTTTGAGAAATGCCCAGTTTAGCGGCAAGATATTCCTGCGTATAATTTAACTTTTCGCGCTTGTTGCGAATATTTACTGCAACAGCTTTAACCCGGATATTCAACATCTTCTTCATTAAGTATCGTTTTATAATTTTTATAATATATTACGAGATTAATAAGAAGTTGGATTTAATTGTTTTTATTTTTTAGGTATATTTTTCCCCACGGAGATATTTTTACTTAAATATTAATATTAAATAAGTAGAATTTGCCGGGAATAAAAGAGGGTTATTGTAAGGTAGGAGGCGCTGCGTTCCGTTATAGTTGATGCGGCCGGAGGCCCTATAATAACAGTCACCCGGCTGGAGCCAAGCGACTGTATATGCATCGTGGCATTAACATTTTTTAAATTACTTTATATCATACTGCACAACCACGGTGGGTAATAGTGTTGCCGCGTTTAAAGGTATCTGGTCTTTTGCCACGATTGGTTTACGTACCTTGTAGAATGCGTAAGCAGCCTTTTGAACCTCGGCTACACCGGCAGTTGGCTTGTTAAAGTTAATAGAGAACGGGATTATAAAGTCATGGAATTTTTCCTTGTTAGGTATGATCCATTTTTTGGTTGATTTTTTAAGGGCGTCAATAACCGGCATAGTTAACAGATAATCATCAGCATAATAGATCACAATTTTTGAAATATTACCGCTAACATCAGCCGTAAATTTAAAAACCGCCATGCCCGTAGCTTTCTTTGCAACAATATCAGGGCTAACTTTCAAGCTATCTTTAAAAAACTTGGTCATGATGGGACTGCCGCCCTGAAAAGGGAACGCCAGGTCTTCCTGGGCCTTACAATAAACAGTTGAGGTTAGTAACAGTGCAATTATGATCAGCTTTTTCATTTTTCTAATTCTCTGGGTTCTCGTTTGCTACCTTCGTACAATTCGTATTCAAATAAGCGGCAATCTAACTTGCCATTATAAAATTCAATTCG
>JAQBNY010000196.1 GCA_028288315.1 Mucilaginibacter sp. | reverse complement strand
ATCTTTCATATAGTATATTGGTATAATACTAATAGAAAAGGGCTTATAAAAGTTTTAAGAGTTTATACCCATTAATAAAAAGTAATCTTTTTAAATTCTGCTTGCCCCGTAAATAAAGTAAGTGTTTAGCAACAGGTAGGCAGCCAATAAAACCTGCGCGCAAATCAAATCGAATCTTCTGGCCTTATCAAGTTTCTCTTGTTTAACAAGTTTTAGGGAATATGAAGTGCAAATAATAACGATGAGGATAAACAGCAGCGTAATGCCGTGTAATGTATCAACCAGTGTAAATGTAGTGGATTCTGGCAGTGCTGAATCTATAATATACTTATTACCAATAACCGCAAACAAAGCGCCAACACTTAAGCCAAACCGCGAATCAATACTATCCGTATGGATATAAAAGCACATATAGGCAATTAAAAAGGCAACATACATTCCCAGAAACATTTTCCAAAAAAGCCCCATGGCATCCCTGTCAATTTGTAACCTTACTTTAAAGTTACTATACTCAGTATGCGGTTTTTTTAAGCTTTCATCACCAAATCCCGTTTCATAGACCTTAATGCCTGTAGATACATCCAAACTATCAATACGCCATCCCCTAAGCGTAAAACGTGGGTCGAAGTGTTTGCCCAGCGTATCCGCCGCAAAAACCAGCGATTTAGAATCAAACTGAGAGTTTTCTATAGAAAAACGCAGTTTTTGCCGGTCGAACGGAAAGTTATCTATTGCCCATGAATCCTTCATCACGCATTGCAGTTTCATTAATAAATAGATCTTGTTATCGCTTGAATCAATAGTAGAGTATGATGTGGTAACAGATTTTGCCTGCGGCACTTCAAGGTTATGCAGGAAATCGAATTTTTTATTCTTGTATTTTAACCACAGCCACAGGTTTACATTGTATTCTTTATCCTTGAAGTTAATATCATGTATGCTGGTAATATAAACCCCACTGTATACAGTGTCTGGTGTGGCCTTTTGCGCATTAGTTATGGATGATGTAAAAAGAATGATAATAAAGGTAATTACTACTTTAAAGAACTGTTTATTTATAAGTATCGTCATAAGTTAAAATCTGGGTATATAAGCTCAAATAATCTTTTTTGTTTGGAAGTAGTATTTACCTATACCGTTTCCCTCTTTCTAACAGTCCGAACGAAATATTTGGACTAATCATACTTTTCTTTAATTTTTTGCTGCATAATTTCCTAAATACAGTGTTAAAAACTGTTAAAAAAGATCATTTTCATGTTAAATACAGATTTGGCCGCTAATATTGAATTATTATTATAACAGCAGTTAATCGATACAAACAGGGCATTCATCCGCATTTGTATTTTTATTTATTTGGATAATTGCAAATTAAGTTCTTAAAACTAAGCCACATGGACAGAAAAGAGTTTCTATCGGCTATCGGAGTTAGTGCAGCATCGTTGGTTGTTATAAATTGCATTGGTTGTTCTAAAAGCAGTAATTCGGCTGGCAATTCAATTAACGGACCAAGCAATGTCGACTTCACACTTGACCTAACTGCATCTGCCAATGCCGCATTACTTAATAACGGTGGCTATATAGCATTTAACGGAGTTTTAGTAGCACGTACTACAGCAGGTGCATACATTGCGGTGCAGCAATCATGTACACATGAGAGCTATCCGCTTATATACCAGCCATCTGCAAGCCATTTTTATTGCAACAATCATGGTTCGGCATTTACAGAAACTGGGGGTGTGCTAAACTCGCCTGCCCGCAACAACTTAAGTACTTATAAAACAACTTTAACAGGCACATCATTAAGGGTTTACTCATAAAATACCATTATGAAAATATTATTTGTTTCTTTTATTATAGCACTACTTACAAATGTTACATGGCTGGGCGACTATAACCAAGCTACCGCAGAAGCAGCTAAATCACATAAGCTTATCTTGATCAATTTTTCCGGCTCGGACTGGTGCGGCCCATGTATAAGGGAGCGAAAAGAAATTTTAGAAAACCAGGCCTTTATTAATTATGCCGCCGATCATTTGGTTTTGGTTAGGGCCGATTTTCCACGACAGAAAAAAAATCAGCTGAGTAAAGAGCAGGTTAAACTTAACGAAGCACTTGCTGATAAGTTTAATCCGGATGGTAAATTTCCATATACCCTTTTAATTGACGAGCATGGCAAGGTTTTAAAAGACTGGGATGGTTTTCCTAATGAATCGCCCGAGAAATTTGTGGATCAAATTTCTTCGTTTACTAACACTGGCAACTAGTCACGAAATAAAACCGGTTAAATAACCGGCAATAAGTTTAATAGATAATAAGCCCCCGATATGAAAAAAATCCAACGTGTTATTGGAGTTAGTATACTGTGCCTGTGCTTCGCAGGTATACTGCACTCATGTGTTTCTGTTAAACCGTATCAGAAAAACAGGTTAAATGATTCCGAAATGGAGCTTTCTGCCCGGAAATCACAAAAATTCGAACAAAGTTTCCAACTATATCGAGAAGGTGGTTCTGGTGCCAATGGTGGCAAAAGTGGTGGTGGTTGTGGCTGTAATTAAACTAAGCAATTAATGAGAAAAATATATTTAAGTGTGCTTGGTTTATACATGGGCATCCTGGCATCGCACGCGCAAACCACTAAAGATAGTACCGGATACCAATCGCGTAAGCTAAAGGTTGAAGAGGTTAACTTTGTTTCGGCTTATTATAATCAAAACGGTAACAACTCGGCCGTTACCGGCGGTATTGGCACCGAAAAACTGACCGATCTTGCTAATACACTTGATCTTCAAATGTCAAAATTCACCAAGAACGGACACAAAGACACCTATCTTTTTGAGTTAGGGATTGATCATTATACATCAGCATCGTCAGATAAAATTGACCCTTATAGTGTATCATCAGCTTCAAGGCAGGATACCCGTATTTACCCATCTTTAAACTGGACACGTTCAAACGAAAAAACAGGCAATGCTTTTGGTTTTACCGGCTCTTACTCGCATGAGTTTGATTATCAGTCGGCTGGTTTTGGCTTTAACCTTACCAGGGTTTCAAAAGATAAAAACACCCAGTTTGATTTTAAGGCACAGGCTTTTCTCGATACCTGGAAAGTGATTTTACCGGTAGAGCTAAGGCCCGCGGGTTATGGTTCCGGGTCAGGCCATGACGGAAGGGGACCAGTGGACTATAGTCCCCGCAATTCATTCAGTACTTCATTTTCATTATCTCAGGTACTTACCCCCCGTTTACAGGCATTATTTATAGTAGAACCATCATATCAGCATGGCTTACTGGCTACCAAATACCAGCGCGATTACTTTACAGATGGTTCTGAAAGGGTTGAAAACCTACCTGATAAACGATATAAGTTACCCATTGGCCTACGCTTTAATTATTTTCTGGATGATCATTTTGTAATTCGCACCTTCTACAGATATTATATGGACAGCTGGGGTATAAAGGCCCATACTGCCGAAATTGAAGTGCCAGTTAAATTAACATCCTTTGTATCAGTAAGCCCTTTTTATAGGTATAACAATCAGGTAGGAACCCGGTATTTTGCACCTTACGGTCAGCATAATCCTACAGATACTTATTATACAAGCGATTACGACCTATCAACCCTGCATAGTAATTTTGTAGGCTTAAACTGGCGCCTGGCGCCACCAAACGGAGTACTTGGCATGCAGCATTTAAACACGCTCGAGCTGAGGTATGGCCACTACATGCGGTCGACAGGTTTAAACAGCGATGTAGTAACACTCGCTTTAAAATTTAAATAAACAGCCTGGCAACTCAATTTTAGGGCGTTTTTAATTTATAACTATGGCCGATAATCAAATTTTTAAAAGAAGCTGTAAGCTGATGGGAAACCGCTTTGAATTAAGCGTGGTTGCCGAAAGTGAGCAATGGGCTAATGAAAGAATTGATGCAGGTATAGAAGAAATAAAACGGATTGAACGCCTGCTGACTACCTTTAGTGATGACAGTGAAACCAACCAGGTAAACAATAATGCAGGTATTAAACCCATAGTGGTAAGCAGGGAAACCTTTGAATTGGTAAAACGATCTATCATGATATCAAAAGTTACCCAGGGTGCCTTTGATATAACCTACGGATCTATTGACAAGCGGCTTTGGAACTTCGATCAGCAAATGACCGCCCTGCCTGATAAAGAAACCGCAAAAAAAATGGTAAGGCTTATCAACTACAGGAACATTATTCTTGATGAAGAAAATTGTACCATTTATTTGCGTGAGCCAGGCATGCGTATTGGTTTTGGTGGAATTGGTAAAGGATATGCTGCTGAACGAGCCAAGCTGATAATGAAGCAGCAGGGCGTTACCAGTGGTGTAGTCAATGCCTCTGGAGACCTTACCGCCTGGGGCTTGCAACCCGATGGAAAAAAATGGACAATTGGCATTGCCAATCCTGATGCTTCTCATCAGGTATTTTCTTACCTGAATATTTCTGAAATGGCGGTAGCTACCTCGGGTAACTACGAAAAATTTATAATGATTGATGGTAAAAAATACTCCCATACCATTAACCCGCGTACAGGGCTTCCGGTAACCGGTATTAAAAGTGTTACCATCATTACCACTAATGCAGAAATAGCCGATGCAATGGCTACACCTGTTACCATTATGGGCGTTCATGCGGGTTTGGACATGATTAATCAGATGAAGGATATAGAAGCGATATTGATTGATGATAATGACCGCCTATACACATCAAAAAATATAAATATTACCTAATCTTATATAAATGACTAATCTGATGATTAAAGTAACAGGCTGCCTGTTACTGGTTATATCCCTTACCTCATGTGTACACCTAAAAGAGTATCAAAAAAACCGGATCAACGATTCTGAAATGGCTTTAAGTAACCGTAAGGTAGAGAAAAATGAACTCAACTTTCAATCTTACCGCGAAAGCGCGTCAGGCGCCAATGCCGGAAAAACGGGTGGCGGCTGCGGTTGCAATTAATAACTAATTCAGATTCTTTCCGATCATGAAAAAAATATATTTATCTGTATTGGGGTTCTCCCTAATATGCAGGATGCATACATATGCGCAAGTCTCAAAAAAAGATACTGTTATAGAACTAAAACCAGGCTTTACTTTAGCCACACCGGAGGATAGGGATTCAGTCACTTACAATCCCCGAAGGTTACGCATAGATGAAATAAACCTGGTTTCGAGCTTTTACAACCAAAATGGTAACCATTCAGCCGTAACGGGTGGTATAGGTACCGAAAGAGTAACAGATTTTTCAAACGGATTAGACCTTAAACTAGTTTGGTTGAATGAGTCGCTTAATAAAAACACACTATCAATAGGCTTGGGTATTGATCATCACACCTCTGCCTCGGCTGCTTTTGTTTCAACAACAGGCGCATCTAAAACCGGCGGAAGCAGGGTTTATCCCTCATTAGACTGGACCATTGAAAACAGCAAAAAAGGCACCAGTTTTGGTATAGGCACATACTATTCAGGCGAGTTCAATTATAAATCATTAGGTGCCGATCTTCATTTCTCGGCTAAAACTACTAACCGAATGGGTGAATTTGGGGTTAAATTACAAGGATACTTTGATCATGTTACATTAATTTATCCATCGGAGTTTATCCCGCAACCAGTTATTACCGGCCCAACGTATGTAACAACTGCCAGCGGTAATTCAGTACTGAGTTCAGGAGGAAGCACGGTAAGTATCCCTACCAGTCCCAGAAATACTTATACAGCCTCGCTCTCTTATTCACAAATCATAACCTCCAGGTTACAGGTTATGTTTTTGGCCGATGTAGTAACCCAAAATGGTTTGTTAAGCCTTCCCTTTCACAGGGTATATTTTTCAAATGGAAAGGATACCATAGAAAGGCTGCCATCATCCAGATTTAAATTACCATTAGGTTTCAGGGCCAACTATTTTCTGGGAGACAATTTAATATTGCGTTCCTATTACCGCTATTATACCGATAGCTGGGGCAGCAAATCTAATACCGCAAACATGGAGGTTACTTACAAAATATCACCGTTCTTCTCCATATCGCCATTTTACAGATATTACACACAAACCGCAGCTAAATATTTTGCACCATATGAAGAAAATAGCCCAACGCAAACCTACTTTACAAGCAATTATGAGTATGCAAAATTTAACAGTCAATTTTTTGGAGCCGGGTTCCGGATATCGCCACCAAGGGGCGTACTGGGCTGGCAGAGCTTACATGAGTTAGAGTTAAGATACGGGCATTATAAGCAGGATGTAGGACTTGTTTCAGATGTGGTTTCCATAAATCTTGGTTTTAAATAATGATTTCGTAAATATTGGTTATTGCCCCTGTGTAAATAAATTGATACATAGGTATGATGAAATAACTTGTGCTGTAAATAAATTGATACATAAATATGGTGAAAAACTTGAGCTGTAAATAAACTGATACATAGGTATAGTGTAATAATCTGAGCTGTATTACCCCGTTACTAAAAAACATACCTATTGCTTATTTTGGTTTAAAGCCTATGATAGTTCAATTGTGTGGGTTATCAGGAGTTGGTAAATCCACTATAAGCCGCATCGTTAAAAACAAATTAATAAAAGACGGCTACCTTGCTGAGATGATTGATGGTGATGAATATAGAAGGGTGTTATGCAGGGATCTGGGCTTTTCAAGAGAAGACAGAAATGAGAATATACGGAGATTAGCATTTGTTGCAGATAAGCTATCAGCTCATGGAATTATTGTTTTGATTAGTGCGATAAACCCTTATGAAGAGATCAGAAATGAAGTAACACAATGCTACAACAATGTTAAAACCGTTTTTATTGATTGTTCAATTGAAACTTTGATAAAAAGGGATACCAAAGGATTATATGCCAGGGCGCTGCTTGCTGACGATCATCCTGATAAGGTTTTCAATTTAACAGGAGTTAATGACAATTTTGATATACCAACCAATCCCGATCTGTATATTAATTCCGGCATTTTGAGTATTAAAGAAAGTACTGGCAAATTATACGATTTTGTTGTTAGTAACCTGGGTTTAATATCATCACGTTATGACTGAGAAGTTGCCAAATATATTGGTTATTGCGGGTATGCACCGGTCTGGAACATCACTTGTTACTCAATGGCTCAGCAAATGCCATTTAAATATAGGTGATAATCTTTTAGGCTCAGGTATAGGAAACGAAGATGGTCACTTTGAAGATGTAGACTTTTACAGATATCATGAAGATGTATTACAAGACAATAACCTGTCTAAATCTGGATATGTTAACCAGGCGGTTAACAGCCTTTCCTATTATCAGGAAGAGAAATTAAAAAGCATTACAAGCCTTAAAAGCAAAATACATGAACAGTGGGGCTGGAAGGACCCCCGTACCTGCTTGTTTTTAACGCATTATCGTAAACTTTTACCTGATGCTTATTACCTGGTAGTGTTGCGGGATTACAAGGCCGTGGTAAACTCATTAATAATACGGGATTTTAAACACATGGAGAGTGATTTAGTTCATGGATGGTTCTCCAAGCTAATTTGGAGATGGTTTAAAAGAGCGCAAACAGAAAGAAAGTTATATGAAAATCTCTCTTCTTTTTATTTAAATATCTGGATTACTTACAGTAACGAATTATTAAAACACATGCAAACTATTCCGCGGGAGAAATTTATTGCAGTAAACTATAACTTACTAAACAGTAGCGATAAAGAAGCGTTTTCTATATTAAAAGATAAATGGAATTTTTCTTTGCAATATTTTGCTTTTAAAAAGGTATTTAAAGAAAAGCTTATAAGCGAAGTTATTGATATTGATAAGTTTATTAAAGATAAAAATTTGCTAAAAACCACTTATGAACTGGAATGTAAATTAAAAGAATATTTTTGATAAAAAGTTAACAGAAGATCAGCATCTACAGTACATGAACACTTGCTCCCTTCCCTGCACCTTCCCGTTTGAGGGGATTAGGAGATAAGTGGTAAGCAGTAGAACAATAGTAAACCGTAATGCAAAAAATTAGATAATGAAGGATAAAACCATTTTAACATCTGTAATTACTTGCCCTGTTTGCGGTAAAAATAAAGAAGAAGCCATGTCAACCAATGCATGTCAGTATTTTTATGAGTGTACATATTGCCATGCTTATTTAAAACCATTAGCTGGCGACTGCTGTGTGTTCTGTAGTTATGGATCGGTGAAGTGCCCTCCCATACAATCAGCCGGTTCATGCTGTAATTAAGGGATTGAATCTTCTTACCGGAATTTTCAACTATTTAAAACATATCCTTTTTGTAATAGTTACAACTAAAAGCTCTAAACCCTTTTACCCCGGAATGCCCCCGGTTCTTTAAGCGGCAGCTATACGTTTTTTTACTTTTAGTATTCATAAATACCATCCCATAGCCAAATAAGATGGAAATACTGCAGGAAAAAATATTGAAGCTCATTCGTGGTCTGTATTCATCTCATTGGGAACTGGAGGAATATAAGGATCATATCATTATTTATCTGCCGGATACCGGGAAAGATTACCACTCTATATATCAACAGGTTAAAAAAGAAGTTACCAAATGTGTAAAGCATCATTTCCCGGTGAGGGATGCAGAACTAATATTTGAGGTAAGGAACGGCTCATGGAACTTTAGTTTTAAATTGGCCAAAACGCTAATTCCAAATATGTAATTAGGATATCGGCGAAAAGAGTGGCAGTCTCAACAAATGTTTAAATATTTGGTTTGAGAAAAGTAAAAAATGACAAACCAGCGCGTACTCCTTTTTGTTGTAAGATAGCTGGAATGGTTCCGGCGCTTAAGTCTTATAAGGAGGATATATTATGGCACTGGTAAAATTTAATGAGCGCAAAGACAGTGGACTTCTAAACCCTGTCTTTAATGACATTTTTGAAAACTTTTTTAATGACAGCTTTGTATCCGACCGGATGGTGTCCAGAGTGCCGGCCGTGAACATTTCTGAAACGGACGGACATTATCATATTGAATTGGCTGCACCGGGCTTGAAAAAAGAAGATTTTAAGATTAACCTGGATCGCAATATGCTGACAATATCTGCAGAAAAGCAAACTGAACAGACCGAAAACGATAGGACATATAATAAGCGCGAGTACAGTTATACATCATTCGTACGCTCTTTTACATTGCCCGATTCTGCAGATGATGCTAATATTGAGGCCGAATATACCGATGGCGTACTAAAAATTAATGTAGCTAAAAAAGAGGACGCGAAGATGGCCAGCCGTCAAATTGAGATAAAGTAAGCCATTTGCCCGTCATCAATTGTTTAACCGGGCGCTGTTTAAACAGCGCCTTTATTTATTTGCCATGTTAACCACTAATAAAAATAAATTACAAAATGCCGGTAAGGCGATGCCACATCTGGCAACAGAAGGCCCCCTTTGTGAAAAGGATGAACAGGCCATAGCAATAGAACGCACCAAATTGCTTCAAAAGGAAGCACAGGAAAAATGGAAACGCTATAAAGAAAGGGATCACTCATAAACTAAAAGCTATGGGATCCCTATATTACTTGAGCATTAACTGTATATGGTTTATGCTCCTGATCATCCTGAACAGGCAGCTCCGCACTTGGGTGCTTTTACCGATGGCACATGGATTTGTCTAATTGCTGGTGCTGCCTTTGTTTCGGGAATAATTATAACCAAAAGTTTTCCGCAGAGAATTATTGTACTCAGATATAACTACTTGGGAGCGGTTTATTAACAGAAGAGACAATAAATCTTACCTTTGTTTAGCATGAAATGGATCACCCGCGAACATCCTAAGATAGACCGCATTGCCTGCCCCTGGCTAATCAGGCGTTTTATTGATCCCGAAGCAGAGATCATCTTTGTACCATTTGATCGGGTGATACCTATGTCAGAGGAATTAAAAGCCATTCCCTTTGACCTACCCGATATAGAGTATACGCATTACGATAATCAATGCACCTTTGATTATTTTATAAAAAAACATCAATTAAAAGATGCGGCGCTTGACCGCATAGCCGCCATTGTGCGTGGGGCAGATACTGACCGACACGATTTTGCACCACAGGCAGCAGGATTAGAAGCTATTTTTTCTGGCTTGGCTTACAATATTAAAGATGACTATCAATTGCTAGAGCTAGGCATAACCATTTATGATGGACTATATAGCTGGGCCAAACACCTGCATCAATTGAAACATACCCAAGGCAGCCCGGTTGAGCAAATGCTACTGGAAGTTTATAATAAATACCTAAAAGACCGTTCAAAAAAAGCGCCGGCCTGGACAAAGGAACTTAAAGAAATTATACAGGACCAACTGGATACCAATCTTACATTAAGTTTGCAACAGGTTTCTGATGAATTGGAAATTAACCCTGCTTATCTGTCCCGGGAGTTTTCCAAATACTTTGATAATCTATCTTTTGGCGACTATATAAGGAAATTACGTATTGATAAAGCCAAAAACCTGATGGATACTACGGCCTATTCCTTAACCGAAATTGCGTACCTTACCGGTTTTTCTGACCAGAGCCATTTTACCCGGATATTTAAAAAACAAACCGGCCAAAATCCTTCCGTTTATAAAAAAGCCGCGAAAAAGTAAAAAGGATACCAAATGGTTAAATCCATACAATTTTAAGTGGTTTTAAGTGAGTAACATTGTAAAAGCTATCACTTATTTATCATTATGGAAACTAATAAATTCTCTCGCAGGCAGGCATTGCAGGCAACCGCCGTATTAGGCACTGCCTTGTTGTTCCCAATTAATAAAGCACAGGCAACTTTAACAGCAACCGGCAAAACACCGGCTTTAACAGCCGAAGAAATGGCCTCTATTGATGCCGCTTTAGGCAAAAAAGGGAGTTATAAAGATGCTGAAGCAGTTTATACAACACCACTGCCACGCAATGATCTGAAAATGAAAATTAAAGGTGAGCCTATACCTATTCCGTTTGGTTTTGGCGGCTGGGTATCGTTCAAAAAAACGGTTGACGGCAAATCGGCAATGGTAATGAGCGATACAGTTTTGCAGATGGAGGAAGTTAATCCATTAATTTCGGCAGCACATGCCAACGGTTTAGAGATTGCGGCCATACATAACCATTTCTTTTACGAAGAACCGCGTATTTTTTATATGCACATTCATGGGATGGGTACCGTAGCAGAACTGGCTAAAAAATATGCGGCAACCATTAAGGATAGTAAATTATTTCCGGGCAACCAACCCGCACCATCAGCACCGCCAGCAGTAACCGGTAAGGAAAACTTTGACATCCCGGCATTGGATGCTATTGTAAAATATACAGGCACCGTTAATGGCCCAACTTATAAATACACCATTGGCCGGGCAGACCTGAAAGTTATAGCGATGGGTGTAGAAATGACCACCAATATAGGCTTAAATAGTTGGGCATCTTTTGCCGGCAAACAGGATGATGCGCATATAGCAGGAGATATTGCCATGCTGCAAAGTGAGGTAAATACCGTTATTAAAACCTTGCGGGCACATAACCTGGAAGTGGTAGCGGTGCATAACCATATGCTGCAAGACGATCCGCACATGATTTTTCTGCATTATTACGGGCGTGGCAATGCTACTGCACTGGCACAGGGTTTCCGTGCGGCTTTAGATGTGTTGGGTAAAAAAGAAAGCAGTACGGGCGGCATGAAAATGTAAATGAATGGAAGATAAAATCTTAAACCAGAAACCGGCTTATTCTCTATTGGATATTACCAAATATTTTTTGAAGCTGGGAACCTGGGGCTTTGGCGGCCCCGTTGCATTGGTGGGCTATATGCATCGCGACCTGGTAGAAAACAGTGGCTGGTTAACGGAGGAAGAGTATAAGGAAGGCTTAGCTTTAGCCCAACTGGCACCAGGCCCTTTAGCGGCACAATTAGGTATTTACATTGGCTTTGTGCATTACGGGCTAATTGGGGCTACCCTAACCGGACTGGCTTTTGTACTTCCCTCTTTTATCATGGTAGTGCTATTGGGTATGGCATATCAACTTTATGGTGGCTTGCCCTGGATGCAGGCAGTGTTTTATGGTGTAGGTGCAGCCGTTATTGGCATTATTGCCATGAGCGCCTATAAGCTTACCGTTAAATCCATCAGTAAATTTGAGCCGGCTGCAATGAAATCCAAACTGCTGTTATGGCTTTTTTATATTGCCGGCATCGTCATCACCGTCATAACCGAAAGGGAAGAAATTTTACTGTTTCTGGCTTGTGGCATCCTGTATATGCTCATTAAAGCACCGCCGCAATGGATCAGGAAACCGGCCGTTTTACCTGCGGGAATCTTGATCAGTACCAGCTTTTGGAAATATGATAGTAATACCTTGCAGCAGATCGGTTGGTTTTTTGTCAAAGCCGGGGCCTTCGTATTTGGCAGCGGACTAGCCATAGTACCTTTTCTGCATGGCGGAGTGGTTAAAGAATTTGGCTGGCTAAACGAACATCAATTTGTTGATGCGGTAGCTGTGGCCATGATTACACCTGGGCCGGTGGTAATTACCGTTGGCTTTATCGGTTACCTGGTAGCAGGTTTTCCGGGCGCATGTGTAGCAGCTTTAGCAACTTTTCTGCCTTGCTATCTGTTCACCGTTGCCTTAGCACCGTCATTCAAAAAAATTGCCAAAAATACCAGTATAAAAGCATTTGTAGATGGTATTACAGCTGCCGTGATTGGCGCTTTGGTTGGCTCGGTTATTATTATTGGTTTACGTTCTATTACAGATATTCCTACTGCGTTAATTGCAATAGCTGCGGTAGTGGCGCTCCTTTATATTAAAAAATTACAGGAGCCCTATATTATTGGGATTGCTGCTGTAATTGGTGTACTGATAAAAACTTTGTAACTTTTAACGGCTTCCTACACCTAAGCAGCTTCATTTATGATAATTTAAGACTATAATAAGCAAAGCACCCAAAGCAGGTTATAAGATCCTGCCCGGGGTACTTTGCTTGCTAAATAATTGAACTTAATCTACAATCAACTGATTTAATAAATTATAATGCGTTGCGAAATTACCTGGACAGCGAATTTGCCAAAGATTTTTTCTTCCAGCTTTTGTAATCTGGGTTATAATCTTCACCATTGTTATCTCCACTACCATTTCCCCATTTTAAAATTCCATAGTTTGATTCCTGGTAACCTTTGTAAGGCTCATCAAATAATTGATAAATTATAGCAACTTTAACCTGTGGGTTGTTCCGGCACTTTGCTAAAAAATTAGTAACAAATGTGTTTTGATCTTCTTCATTTGTTCCTTTACCGGCTTTATATCTGTAATTAAATTCTGTAAACCATATGGGTTTATCCGGGAATAATTGAGATAATTTTTGAGTAATATCCGGTATATTGTTAGTAGAGTTAGCAGCGGGGCCTTCCATATCAGAGTACCAGTGATAACCCACCACATCAAACTTTACCCCATACCAATCACACATACGTAAAAAGCCATAATGTAACCAACCTGCATCAATTATGGTCTTCGCATCGGCATCATTTGCTTTAATACCTTCATCCATTCCTTTTAAGTACGCCGCTGTTACATTAAATTTGTCGCGGTCATAGTGAAACTGGCTTCTACCTGTTTGATTTGGCAATAATAGTTTTAGCTCAAGATCATTCCCTAAATCATAATAAGTGAAAAAGCGGCCATATTTAGCTGCAAAGTTACCTCCCAGCTCCCTACCTTTTTTGTAAGCTTCGGCTTCTGTGTCAGAAAAATCAAGGGTTCTTAGATAAAGTATTGGTAAAATCCCAATATTTCCTCGTTCAGCAGCATTTTGTAATTGATCAAACAAATTCGGAGACTGTGATGAAATAGTTCCGTCAGTCCTTGTCAGCACATTAATCCTATACCATTTCATTCCCATACTATTAAGTATGTCTACTTGTTTAGCTGCAGGAACTGCCAGGTAAGCAGGATCGCCAAAAGGATGGCCATTTATACCTACCGCTAATCCTGAATTATCTGCACTGGCTAATAAATTTGATGATAGCAATTTTGCAGAAGCTGACAATTGCTCATCTAAATTTTCTGGTTTAACAGCCATTTCTTTTGCGCATCCGGTTAAACTTATTACGGCAATAATTAATATTATAGCCTTAATTTGAGAAAGATAAGTTTTAATCATAAGTGTGAAATTTAAAATGAATTATCGTTAAACGTTTCCTTTTTTGCCAAAAGTATAACAATAATTTACTTTAACAAAAAATTTATCAAAACTGTTAACTATTAAAACAAATTTCACACAAATGGGTAAAGATCGGGGCAGGTAGTCAAAAACACAATATAGCTATCCGTTACTGCTTAAATGATCATACTGGCATGGGTGTAATTGCGGCCTGTAACCTATTGCATACCATAATATTACGGTTAATATATTTTTAAACGGTACGTGGTAAGCTTCTCCCTGCAGAGTGTAGTAAAATGTGACTAATTAGAAGAGGTGCTTTTTATTAAGAGTATAAAGCATTATAAAACGTAAGTGCCAACTGCATTTGCATTTAACGCAGAGGATACTTGATTATTATTATATTTAATATTGAACTTTTGTGCAGATTGACCATTGTTAAAAACAATAAGCACCATTTTGCCTGCCGGAGTAATAAAAGCAACATTAGGGAGCTCTGTTATATAGTTAGATGCTATGCGCTTTGAGCCGGGCCTTACAAATTTTGATGCATGGGCAATAATATAATAAGCAGGGTTCCTGATAATTTGATCTTTATTTATGGTTATGGCCCCAAGACAGCGGTCACAGCCTCCTGGTGTATGCGGATTCTGATCCGGGTCTGAGGCTAAATTCCATTCAATAACATTTCTGCACCAATTTCTTGGGGCACCAATAATTATATCCTTCATATGAAAGCTTAGTTCCTTTTTAAGATCGCCGGGCGCCCCCACCCACTCCTCCGTAAAATATAAATTTTTATCAGGGTGCGCGTCATGCACTTTTGTAAGCGCCTCTATCTGGCCCCCATATAAGTGAAATGCCGAACCATCTGTATATTTTTTCGCATCGGGGTTATCCAGAACGGTAATAGGATAATCCGGCCTGTCGGCATTATGATCATACAAAATTATTTTTGTTTTAATACCGGCAGCCTTGAATTCCGGGCCAACGTTTTTGGCTATAAAACTGGCCTGTTCCTGGGCCTCCATAACCATACTTGGGTTATTTTTCGGATTTAAAGGCTCATTTTGAAGGGTCAACGCGTCTATCCGGATACCATTAGCCTGCATACCCTTTATATATTTTATCAGATATTGTGCGTAAGCATGATAATATTCGGGCTTTAAATTGCCACCAATGGTACTGTTATTTGTTTTCATCCATGTTGGCGGGCTCCATGGAGAGGCAAGTATCTTGATATTTGGGTTTAAGACAAGTATTTTTTTCAATACCGGGATCAATGCTTTACTATCATTACTCAAACTAAACTTCTTAAGGTTTACATCTGTTTCGCCCGTAGGCAGGTCACTATATGAAAAAACATGATCATCAAGGTCTGACGCACCTATGCTTATTCTTAAATAGCTAACACCAATGTCGTTTTTATTTTGGCCAAATAACTCGTTTAACAATTGGGCTTGCTTTACGTTGCTCATTTGATGAATAAGCATGGCACTGCCACCTGTTAAAGCAAATCCGAAACCATCCATTTGCTGATAAACTTTACTTTTATCAACGGTTATAACTGGTATACTCCCGGTTTTATCTGCAGGCGCGATTTTTTGATCCTGCCGTTTAAATAAAATGGAATCAGACGGATCTGTTAGCCAAAGTTGCGGTTTGTTTTTTAACTGCACGCTACTTTGAGCTTTAACAAAAACAGATTGTAAACACAGGGCTGCTAATAAAGTAAAAATTAAAGATTTACGCTTACTCATATTTCATTATCAAAAACTGAACAATTATATATAAAACATTCAAATAAAAAGCTGCAATAAAAATATTGCAGCTTTTTATCTGATTAATAACCGGGGTTTTGGGTTAAGTTCCCATCAAGCTGGATCTCATTATAAGGTACAGGCAGTAACAATTTAGCCTGATTAATAGGATAGTTAAAGGGCTTTCCAAAAGGATCAACCTGACCTTTTATTAAGGTGACCGTGTATTGGGCACCAAATCTTAATAGGTCATTCCAGCGGTGTCCTTCAAACGCTAACTCCATTCTTCTTTCTGTTAAAATGGCCAGTGCAACATCTGTTTTAGATGATACGATGATTGGAGCAAGCTTTACCCTTGCCCTGATCTGGTTAACCAACGGAACTGCTGCTGCTGTTTGCCCCAAGTTATTTAATGCCTCCGCTTTTAACAAAATGATATCAGCTAAACGTAACAGTATATTATTATCTGTACCGCCGCCAAATTGCGATATATTGGTTTTCCATTTGTAAAGGAAAGGAACTGTGGGTGATGCAGTTGTGTATGGTGCCGGTATAGGGTCGCCGGCGGCAAGGCCGTCTGCAGCTACAGTTGCCTGATAAACAGATGCATTCAGACGGATATTATCATTCTGCGATTTGAATAGTGCAATAATATTAGCTGTTGGTAGATCAAACTTTTTGAAAGAGTAAGTTCCAAACTTAGCCGGTAAAAACAACGAGGTATTATAGGTAGTGAAACCACTCGCTGCCGAATGCTGAATTTCAAATATAGACTCTGGTGTGTTTTTAGTACCATCAAACAGGGCAGCATAGTTAGGTACCAGGCTGTACTGACCACTGTTAATTACCTTGTCGCAATAATCTAAACATTGCTGGTATTTACCTTCCTGGGCATAAACTTTTGCAAGTAAAGCTTGTACAGCACCTTTGGTAGCATGACCTACATTGGGAAAAGAAACAGGTAATACCGCTTCGGCTGTAGTAAGGTCATTTTCAATTTGCGCATATACGGCTGTAGTGGCTGTACGTGATGGCTTAGAAGGCGTGCTTATAGTTGACAAGATCAATGGCACATCACCAAAAGTAGTTACCAACTGGAAGTAAGACAGGGCCCTGATAAATTTGGCTTCACTTAAAATTTCCTGTTGCCTGTTGCCGGTAAATTGCGCAGACGGAATTTTAGCAACATAATCTAAAACAATGTTAGCGGCGTAAATATCCTGGTACAAGCCCTGCCAGTCGCGGGTTGCGTTACCGTTTTGAGGCGTAGTCGTAAAACTGGCAAGACCAAAGTTATCCGGGTTATCGCCACCTGCATAGCAGTTATCTGCACGGGCATCGCCATTGGTTACATAATCCCAAACCCAGTACTGATCGGTTAAAAAAGCCTGTGAATATGCACCAACCAAGCCGCCTTCGGCATCGCTGGCTGTTTTATAATAATTACCTGCAGTACCTTGTGATATAGGCTGTTTGTTTAAAAAGTCCTTTTTACAAGCCGATGTAAAACCAATTGTGACAAGCATCGCAATTGGCAATATTTTATGATATTTATTCATTTTCTTAAAATTTAGGATAGATTAAAAGGTTACATTAAGGCCCGCGGTATATGTTTTTGTTTGCGGATAAGTACCGTAATCAATACCAATAGCAGTTGAGCTTGGAGAACCAAGCGAACCATTGCTTTGTGAGCTGCCACTAAACGAGTTTACCTCCGGGTAATAACCTTTGTATTTTGTAACGGTAAACAGGTTTTGAGCTGTTGCAAACACCCGTATTTTTATTCCTTGTTTATCAAGCAGGCTGTTTTTGATCTGGTAACTTAAGGATAGGTTTTTTAACCTTAAAAAAGCGCCATTTTCAATAAAGCGGGATGATGGCAAAATGGTAGAAGTACCTGCACTGTTTGTACCACCGTACACCGCGGCAGGTATATTTGTTATATCGCCAGGTTTTTTCCATCGGCCCAATACCGCTGTGCTTGCATTTCCAATGAGAAACATACCTTCTGTTTCTACCCGGGTAGCATTAAATACCTTGTTGCCGGCTACGGCATCAAACAAAAAGTCTAAACTGAAATCTTTATAGGTAACGGTATTGGCAAAACCAT
>JAQBNY010000209.1 GCA_028288315.1 Mucilaginibacter sp. | reverse complement strand
TGGCTTTTTTGTAAATTGCATCAACCAATAACCTCAGCATGAAAAAACTATTCATCCTAACACTTATTCTTACCATATCTGCCAAAGCATTTTGCCAAACAGATAAGGACGATATCAAAAAAGCCATAAATACCATGTTTGATGCCATGCGCAAAAGCGACAGTACTACGCTCCGCTCTACCTTTGCAAAAGGCTTGGTTTTTCAAAGTGTGGGCACCAAAAAAGATGGATCAACTGTATTAAATACCGAAAGCCCGGAGGGCTTTATCAAGCAGATTGGCACTCCTCATAAAGAAATTTACGACGAACGCATTACCTATGGCGATATTAAGGTTGATGGGCCATTAGCCAGTATGTGGACACCGTACAAATTTTACCTGGGGCAGCAGTTTAGCCATTGTGGCGTGAATTTTTTTCAACTGATGAAAACTACCGAAGGCTGGAAGATAATTTATATTGTTGATACCCGCCGAAAAGATAACTGCCCCGAGTAAACACCTCACAAGTATATTAAAGAATATGCGTCATTGCGAGGTACGAAGCAATCCCCGATAGAAGAGTAGCCAACAAGCATGTCGAAGATTGCTTCGTACCTCGCAATGACGCGCGGGAGAATAACAACAGAAAGACCCGGCAAATTGCCGGGTCTTTCTGTTGTCTTGTATTGATGTTTACTTATTGATTCTATTATACCGTCAGCTTTTTATACCTGATCCTTTTTGGTGTTACATCACCTACACGTTTTTTGTGGTTCTCTTCATAGTCGCTATAATTACCCTCAAAGAAATACACTTGTGAGTTTCCTTCAAATGCCAGTATATGGGTACAAACACGGTCAAGGAACCAGCGGTCGTGACTAATGATAACGGCACATCCGCCAAAGTTTTCTAATGCTTCTTCCAGTGAACGTAAGGTATTTACGTCAATATCATTGGTAGGCTCATCCAGCAGCAACACGTTTGATCCTTTTTTTAATGTGATGGCTAAATGTACACGGTTACGCTCACCACCAGATAGTACACCTACCTTTTTCTGCTGATCGGCACCATTAAAATTAAACTTTGAAACATAGGCCCTTGAATTAAGCGGTCGGTTACCTACCATAATGGTATCCAATCCGTCAGTTACATTTTCCCAAACAGATTTGTTCTGGTCAAGATCATCATGCATCTGATCAACATAACCTAAAGCAACAGTTTCGCCCACCCGGAAAGTACCTGCATCTGGTTTATCTTGCCCTGTAATTAAACGGAATAGTGTAGTTTTCCCTGCACCATTGGGGCCAATTATACCCACTATACCTGCAGGTGGCAGTGAAAAGTTCAGATTTTCGAATAATACTTTATCGCCATAGGCCTTGGTTACGTTGTTGGCCTCAATAACTATATTTCCTAAACGCGGGCCTGGCGGAATAAACAGCTCCAGCTTTTCTTCTCTATCCTTTGTTTCCTCAGATGCTAACTTATCATAGTTTGATAAACGCGCTTTTGATTTAGCATGACGGCCCTTCGCCCCCATACGCACCCATTCCAGCTCACGTTCCAATGTTTTCTGGCGTTTGCTCTCGGTTTTTTCCTCCTGTGCCAAACGTTTTGACTTTTGATCTAACCATGACGAATAATTGCCTTTCCAGGGAAGTCCTTCGCCCCGGTCAAGTTCAAGTATCCAGCCGGCAACATTATCAAGGAAGTACCTATCGTGGGTTACGGCAATTACGGTGCCTTTATATTGTTTAAGGTGTTGCTCCAACCAATCTATTGATTCAGCATCAAGGTGGTTGGTAGGCTCGTCCAGCAGCAATACATCCGGTTCCTGTAAAAGCAGGCGGCATAAGGCCACCCGGCGTCGCTCGCCACCTGATAATACCGAAATTTTGGCATCAGGCTCAGGGCAGCGCAATGCATCCATAGCACGCTCCAGTTTTACATCAAGCTCCCAGGCGTTTACTGCGTCTATTTTATCCTGCAATTCGCCTTGGCGGGCCATTAGCTTCTCCATTTTATCGGCATCGCTATAATACTCTTCCAGTCCGAATTTTTCGTTTATGTCTTCATATTCTTTTAAAAGCGCGGTAGTTTCGGCAACGCCTTCCTCAACAATTTCCTTAACGGTTTTATTGGGATCAAGCTCGGGCTCCTGGCTCAGGTAGCCAACGCTGTAGCCGGGCGAAAATACAACCTCGCCAATATTTGTTTTATCAATACCGGCAATGATTTTTAACAGTGACGATTTACCTGAACCATTTAATCCTATAACGCCAATTTTAGCGCCGTAAAAAAATGACAGGTAAATATTTTTTAATACTGTTTTTTGAGGAGGATAAACTTTGCTTACCCCTGCCATTGAAAATATGATCTTCTCGTCAGCCATGTAACATTAAAATTATTAATGTGGCAAATATCAATTAAAATGAATAATTAATAACAATTGTAATTGGTATATTTTTGTGACAACTTACCACAAAAAAGGATCATTTAGCTAATAAACCGTATTTATTAACACTGTGTGTATACTATTTTCATTTAAATTTCATTCTATAATTAGTATCTTTCCATGTAAAATGATTTGGTTTGCTAACAAGGTACATAAATCAAATAAGCAAAATAAGCTTATGCCTTATTGTCATAAATAATGACTATTTGCCCTGTTCAGTTAAAAAGGCGCTAAGTAATACAGCTTTTTTAAACTTTTTTAACAATACGTTATCAAATAATATAGTTTTTGTCGTTAAATATTAATTTCAAGCAGTTTATATAAGTTTTAAAACAAATTACAGCGAGTTTAATTTTATTTATAGCAGGTGGCTTATCATCAGATTGTCTATTTATGCTAAAGATAAAAAGTTGGCAATATTGTTGATAAATGTTTAACAATCGTCTTGACAGATAAAAACAAATTTATAGATTAGGACGATCATAATCAGAAAGGTATATATGGAAGCTAAATTTTCGCCACGGGTTAAAGATGTGATACAGTATAGCAGGGAAGAGGCGTTGCGTCTTGGGCATGATTATATTGGTACTGAGCATCTTTTGCTGGGCCTCATCCGAGATGGTGATGGTGTGGCAATCAAATTATTAAAAGGGCTAACCGTTGATACCGCTAAACTACGCCGTGCTGTTGAGGATGCTGTAAAAGGAACAATTGGCA
>JAQBNY010000091.1 GCA_028288315.1 Mucilaginibacter sp. | reverse complement strand
CCCTTAATCCAACTGGCCAGGCTGATGCTTATTCTCCTTACAGCTCTTATTCCAGTCATGCTGGAAACATATTCCTGATTAGTCCGGAGTTATTATTTAATGAAGACTTGCTTACAGAAGATGACCTAAAAGCTGCCTATGTAACAGAAGGTGCACGGGTAGATTTTAAAGCGGTTGAACAAAATAAAAATAGCCTGCTAAATAAAGCGTGGAATAATTTTAATGCTAAAGACTCGATACTCAGGAGTCAATTTAATCAATTTTGCCAAAAGGAGGCTTTTTGGTTAGATGATTATGCTTTGTATTCGGTTTTAAAACAACTTAACAATAACCAGCCATGGTATACCTGGCCTAATGAATTTAAGTTTAGGGATCAAACGGCTTTGTCTGATTTTACAAAGCAACATGCCAATGAACTTGAAAAAATAAAGTGGCTGCAGTACATCTTTTCCAAACAATGGCAAGCTTTAAAAGCATATTGCAATCAGTTGAATATTAAATTATTTGGCGATCTGCCTTTTTATATTAGCTATGACTCTGTTGATGTTTGGGCCAACCCCGAGATATTTAGTTTAAACGAAAACCTGGAATTGAAAAGCGTGTGCGGCGTTCCGCCTGATTATTTTAATGAGAGTGGCCAACGCTGGGGCATGCCGGTTTTTGAATGGAACAAACTTAAAGCAACCAATTACGACTGGTGGATAAAACGCATCCGGAAAAATTTGGAATGGTATGACCTGTTGCGCTTGGATCATTTCCGCGCGTTTGCAGCCTATTGGGAAATTCCCGCTGAAGAGAAAACTGCTGTGAATGGCAAATGGGTTAACGGGCCCGGAAGTGATTTTTTTGAGGTATTGAAAACAGAGTTTGAAAAATTGCCTTTTGTAGCAGAAGATTTAGGAGATATTGATGAGAACGTTTATACATTAAGAAACAATTTTAATTTGCCTGGAATGAAAGTATTACAATTTGCTTTTGGAGACGATATGCCACAATCAGCGTATGCGCCCCATCACCATGCCCCTAATTATTTTGTTTATACCGGTACTCATGATAATAATACTACCCTTGGCTGGTACCGGAATGATGCCGATGCATTAGTACATCAGCAATTAAAAAAATATATGAGTATAAAAATTACAGAAGAAAACATCAACAAGGTTCTTATCAAAACCGCCTTCTCATCAGTTTGTAAAACAGCTATTATACCAATACAAGATTGGCTAAATTTAGATGAAAGCTCACGGATGAACACACCAGCCGGCAATGGCGACAACTGGACCTGGCGCTTAACCAACCAACAATTAGCAAACATTCCGAAAAAAAAGATCAAGAAATGGACGTTGCTTTATGATAGGGACTAATCTATAAACCCACTATTATTCAACAGGCATTTTCTTTTTATATTGCGGGCATGAAATTAGCCGGGTTTACATTTATCAGGAATGCAGTAAAAAATGATTACCCTGTAGTGCAGTCCATCACCTCAATACTGCCGCTTTGTGATGAATTTATAGTGGTAGTTGGCAACTCTGATGATGGCACACGGCAATTAATTGAGGATATTTCCTCACCTAAAATAAAGATAATTGATTCTGTTTGGGACGATTCTCTTAAAGAGGGCGGGAAAGTTTTCGCGGTGGAAACCGACAAGGCTTTTGCAGCTATTTCCCCGGATGCTGATTGGGCCTTTTATATACAAGGCGATGAACTGGTGCATGAAAAATATCATGACCTCATTAAAAAGGAAATGGAATTGACCTTCAATAATCCAAAAATAGAGGGACTACTGTTTAAATACATTCACTTTTATGGCTCGTATGATTATTATGGCGATTCAAGACGTTGGTATCGCAGTGAGATAAGACTGCTTAAAAATATTAAAGGCATAAAAGCTTACCGCGATGCGCAGGGTTTCCGGCTGGATGACCGCAAGATAAGGGTAAAACTAATCGACGCTTATATTTACCACTACGGGTGGGCCAAACCTCTAAAAAACCTGAACAACAAAATCAGGAATTTTAACCGGTTTTATCATGACGATGAATGGGTGAACCAAAACCTTCCCGAAACTTATGAATTTGATTATGGTAATGCCGACCGACTGGTTAAGTTTACCGGCACGCACCCGGCAGTAATGCAAAAAAGGATAAAAGCCACTAACTGGAACATTGACTTTGGCACAAAACCACTGCAAAAGAGTATGGATTTTAGAAGAAAAGCATTGCAGAAAATTGAGGACTGGACAGGCTGGCGCATAGGCGAATACAAAAACTATAAGATAGTTGCCCGCTAATTTGCAGCTTTAATAATAAACTGTTACAAACCGCTGACCTAACAAATTTTGGCAATTACCTATTAAAAGTATTTTTGTACAGCACAACTGTTAACATAACAGGTAATAACCCCTTGCATGGCTGAAACAACCCTGGTACGACGACTTGGCCTTGCACAAGCCACCGCAATAAACATGACAGATATGGTGGGCATTGGTCCATTCATTACCTTGCCTATGGTTATTAGCATGATGAACGGCCCGTACTTTTTGTATGCCTGGCTGGCAGGTGCTGTACTCTCTCTTATTGATGCTATGGTTTGGAGCGAATTAGGCGCGGCATTCCCAATGGCAGGTGGCTCCTATAATTTTTTGAAAGAAACTTATGGCAAAACCGGGCTGGGTAAACTTATGAGCTTTTTGTTTGTTTGGCAAACCATGATACAGGCTCCGCTGGTTATAGCCTCTGCCTCTATTGGGTTTGCTGCATATTTTTCTTATTTAGTTCCCTTAACTACTCTCGCTTCAAAAATAATGAGCGGCGGGGTTGTAATATGCATTGTGATATTGCTTTACCGCAAAATAGAAGCAATAGGTAAAATAAGCGTTGTGATGTGGGTTGGGGTAATACTAACCATGCTTTGGATTATTGGCGGCGGGTTGGTTCATGGCAACTTTCTGCAGCCTATAAAGCACATAAATGATGGCATTACGGTAAATTACGCATTTATTACCGCTATAGGTTTTGCCAGTGTAAAAAGCGTTTATAGTTATTTAGGTTATTACAATGTTTGCCATTTAGGCGGCGAGATAATTAACCCATCTCGCAACATACCACGTAGTATGTTTTTATCAATTGCCGGCATTGCGGTTTTATATATGCTGATGAATGTGAGCGTTGTTAGCGTAATTCCCTGGCATGCAGCTAAGGATAGTCAGTTTGTAATTAGCGAATTTATGCAGCAATTAGCTGGTAGCACTGCTGCCAAGGTTGTCACCTGCCTTATTTTGTTAGTGGCATTCTCTTCGGTATTTTCGGCTACTTTGGGTTATAGCCGCATACCCTATGCAGCCGCTGTTGATGGAGCCTTTTTTAAAGTCTTTGCTAAATTGCACCCTACCGGAAACTTCCCTCATATCTCATTATTATTTTTAGGAGGCGTAGCTTTTGTGTTCAGTTTGCTATTTAAATTGAGCGATGTTATCAGTGCTATATTGGCTATGCGCATTCTAATACAGTTTATCTCACAGGCTGTTGGTTTGTTAATATTGCGAAAAGCAAGAAGTGAAACCAAGTTTCCGTATAAGATGCCGCTATTTCCCATACCGGTTTACCTTGCTATATTGATGTGGTTTGGTATACTAATTTCAACAGGCTTCCACATGGTATTAGGCGGCTTAAGTGCTATTGCTTTAGGCACAATAGTGTATTTTATAAAAGCGAAGGTAAATAAGGAATGGCCGTTTAATCTGCCTAAACTTCAAGCCGGTAAAACCCTATAGCGTTCTGTCCCCAAAAAAGTTCTTGTTCTTGCAGGGTTAATTGACTAACGTAATATTTGATTGCATTTAGCGCTTCGTCATATCCACTTGCCAAATTACATACAGGCCAGTCCGAACCAAACATTACCCGGTTTATACCGAATGTATTAAAAACCACATCAAGGTAAGGTGTAAAACCTTCTGGTTCTTGGTTAGTCCAATCGGCTTCGGTTATTAGTCCCGATATTTTGCAGTAAACATTTGAATGGGCTGCTATTGCCCGGATTCCTTCCCGCCAGCCATCAAGCAATTTATCTTTTATAAATGGTTTGGCTACATGATCTATCACGAAGCGCTGTTCAGGAAATTTAGAAACTAACTGAGCAGCATAAGATAAATGCTGGGGCTTAATGAGGAGATCATAGGTGAAATGATATTTATTTAGAAGTGATATACCTCTTATAAATTTTTCATTTAACATATATGCATCGTCAGGCTCGCCCTGCAAAATATGGCGGAAACCCTTAATCAACTTTATTTGGCTATAATAAGCTAAACGTTCCTCTATGTTATCTGCCTGCAAATTAACCCAGCCAACTATGCCTTTTATAAAGCTATATTTTTGGGCAAGCCCGAGTAAAAAATCATTCTCATTCTCCGACTGATCTGCCTGTACAGCCACACATCCTGATACACCGTTTTGCTGCATAACAGGCCAAACATCAACCGGCAAAAAATCCTTTTGAATAACTTTCAACTCGTCCGTTATCCAGGCATCTTTTACCGGATGATATAACCAATAATGCTGGTGGCTATCAATTTTTAGCATAG
>JAQBNY010000352.1 GCA_028288315.1 Mucilaginibacter sp. | reverse complement strand
TTTGCGTTATATCAAGGTAAAACTGTTGTAAATCCTAAGCTTTGGCTGGCAGACAATTAGTAGAACTTTATAGCGTTGTAATTGTATATATTTGTAACTTTAATTAATACCAGATGTTAAGTTCTGTTTTTTTATTTTTGAATATAGGTAGCGGCGAAATGATATTGATCGTATTTGCTGCTTTGATGCTGTTTGGTGGCGAAAAACTGCCTGAACTGGCACGTGGGTTGGGTAAAGGCATACGCGATTTTAAAGATGCATCTGAAGATGTTAAGCGAGAGATAAACAACCAGATAAATAATTACGAAGAAAAGAAAACGGAAATAGCAGCAACTGCAACTCCTGAAGAAGAAAAAGTACAATCATACGAGCCTGTTGCAGGCACGTTGCCAGCTTTTGAAGGTCATGCAGCAACAGATGCTATTGAAGGAACGGAATTAAATAACGCTGAGGCACCAGAAACATACAGCCATGAAAGTGTTGAGTTAAAACACCCGGTTACCGGTAAGCATGAAGTAAGCGACGAAGCAGATAAGGCTGAGGCGCCAGTTAAAAAGAATATTAAGAAGAATATAAATAATAACAAAAATATTAACATAACATAAAAATTAAATTATCATGGGTGGATTAGGCGCACCAGAAATTATTCTGATCATCGTTGCAATATTAATTATGTTCGGCGGTAAAAAAATTCCTGAGCTAATGAAAGGTTTAGGCAGAGGTGTAAAAGAATTTAAAGACGCGCAGAATGGCGAGACCAATACTGCAAGTACAACTTCTACAGAAGATAAACCAAAAGTTTAATCTTTATATTGCTATACCCGGCTATCAGTAGCTGTTTTAAACTTATAACTGATCTGTTGGATTATTGATGCTTCAACGGATAAGTTTTTTTATTTTTAGCGCATGTCTATACACTACTCCTCTTACGATGAAATTAAGAGCGGATTGCAGATTGGGGAAATTACAGCCGAAAGCCTTGTAAAAGGTTATCTGCAGCAAATAAATGCAAATACACATTTAAACGTATTTAACGAGGTTTTTGAGCAGGAAGCCGTTGCCAACGCAAAAAATGTTGATGCTAAAATAAAGCAGGGTGCTGCCGGTAAACTTGCCGGTATGGTTATAGCTATAAAAGATAATATTTGCTATAAAGACCATAAGGTTACGGCATCATCTAAAATACTTGAAAATTTTACTTCTATATATTCAGCAACAATAGTTGAACGATTATTGGCAGAAGATGCCATTATTATTGGCCGTTGCAATTGCGATGAGTTTGCAATGGGTGCTGCTAATGAAAACTCCTATTTTGGACCGGTAAAAAACTATGCTGATGAAACCCGGGTATCCGGTGGCTCTTCGGGTGGTTCGGCAGTAGCAGTACAGGCAAATATGTGCCACGCGGCAATTGGCACTGATACGGGCGGGTCTGTACGCCAACCCGCTGCTTTTTGTGGAGTTGTTGGGTTTAAACCATCTTACGGGCGCATATCAAGGCATGGTATTATCTCTTACGCTTCGTCATTTGACCAGGTAGGCACATTAACAAATTCCGTTGCCGATGCTGCACTTTTGTTGGAGATAATGGCGGGTGCCGATGAATTCGACAGTACATTATCACAACATCCTGTACCGCAATACTCTAAAGAAATAGTACAACCCGGTAAAAAGAAAATAGCCTATTTACAGGAAGCGTTGTCAAGCCCGGGAGTTGATGATGATGTTAAAAATAGCATGGTCGATTCTATTGAAAAGCTGCGCGCAGATGGGCACACCGTAAAGCCAATATCATTTGAATACCTTGATTTTTTGGTGCCAACGTATTACATACTTGCTATGGCCGAAGCTTCGTCAAACCTGGCCCGGTATGATGGTGTACACTATGGTTACCGCAGCCCAAATGCTACAGATCTGGTATCAACCTATAAGCTTTCGCGGTCTGAAGGGTTTGGGACAGAAGTTAAGCGCCGTATAATGCTGGGCACATTTGTATTAAGCGCCGGTTATTACGATGCTTATTACGCTAAGGCTCAAAAAGTACGCCGTTTAATCAGGAATAAAACCAACGAAATACTGGAAGATTTTGATTTTATTTTAACCCCTACAGCACCCGAGCCGGCATTTAGTTTAGGTAAGGTAGAACAAGATCCGGTGGTTAATTATTTACACGATATTTTTACTGTACAAGCATCACTTGCTGGTTTGCCGGCAATATCTTTACCTGCAGGCAATAATAATAAAGGTTTGCCGTTAGGCTTACAATTATTATCTAAGGCTTTTTCCGAACAAGAACTGTTAAATTTTTCAGAATATTTCTTGAACCTATAAAAAGTTAATATCTTAGTAAATAACCTATGGCCTCGAAATTATTTTTTTATCTGTAAAGTATGAAGAGACTGTTAACTTTTATTATTTGTGTATTAGCATTACAAATAGTTAAAGCCAATTCCAACAACAATTTTAGTAGTTTAAATTCACCAGTGAGTATTGCCGATACCACTGTACTGTTGCCGGTTAGCCAGGTTCCGGTGTCTATTTATCAAAATGTTATTTTTAAGCGCCGGTTAGATTCTATCCAAAAAGATGTGCCCTTAGATTATAATGAGTATGTACAAAGCTACATTGATAATTACATGGGCCGTCGCGATGAGATTAGCCGCATTATGGGGCTTACTAAATATTATTTCCCCATTTATGAAAAAGCTTTTCGTGACGCGGGCATCCCCGATGAGATCAAATATCTTTCTATAGTTGAATCTGCCCTTAACCCTAATGCGGTTTCAAGAGTAGGCGCGTCCGGGTTGTGGCAGTTTATGTCAGAAACGGCAAAGGTTTACGGCCTTAAAATGAACGATTATGTTGATGAGCGCCGCGACCCTGTACAATCCAGCCAGGCTGCAGCTGCTTATTTAAAAGATGCCTATCAGCAATTTGGCGATTGGTTGTTAGCTATTGCATCATACAACTGTGGTAAAAGTAATGTAGAGCATGCCATGGAAAAAGCCGGCGCAAATGATTTTTGGTCTATCCGCCAGTACCTGCCTGCCGAAACCCGCGGTTATGTACCTGCTTACATTGCTGTAAGCTATGTAATGAATTATTCCAAAAGGCATAACCTGTCGCCTTACGCATGTACCATTATTACAACTACCGATACCGTATCGGTAAGTAAATTTGTGCCATTGAGTAAAATAGCACAAGTACTGGGCGTTACCATAAAAGATATATCCATCTTAAACCCGGCCTACAAGCAATTAATGATAAATGGCACAGCAGCAGCACCACGTAAACTAATAATCCCACAAATAGAAAAAGAAAGATTTGCTGCTTTAACCCAGGTTTTAAACAACCCGGATGGGCCGGTACCGTTTGTGCGCACGCAGCCCGTTTATACAGCATCAGTACAGCCAAAACAAGTACCGGCATCGGCAATAGTACAGGCAGCAAGTAATACTGCAACATCAAGTACAGTTGCAACAGGGCCTGCGCGCGTTTTGCCAGCCCATTATACAACCCAAAAAGGCGATACATTTACAGGTATTGCTACTAAATATGGTATAAATGTTGATGAACTGATGAAACTAAATATTGAATTTGGTAATAGCAAAACGGTACACCTGCAATCCGGCTTAACAATTAAGATCACCAAGGGATAAATTATAAAAAACAAAGGGCCCGGTTTTGATGTATTTCAAAGCCGGGCTTTTATTTTTAGCAAGTTCAAAAAAAGTAATTGTAATTTTGTGGGCCTCAATTTTATAAAATGAACAAAACCAATCGTAAACAGGACGCTTTAAATTACCACTCAAAAGGTCGTCCGGGCAAAATACAGGTAGTGCCTACAAAGCCAACCAACTCTCAGCGCGATTTAACATTAGCTTACTCACCAGGTGTGGCCGAGCCATGCCTGCGCATTGCAGAAAATGTTGAGGACGTGTATAAATACACGGCAAAAGGTAACCTGGTTGCTGTTATTAGTAATGGTACCGCGGTATTAGGCTTAGGTAACATTGGCCCGGAAGCAAGTAAGCCGGTTATGGAAGGTAAGGGCCTGCTGTTTAAGATTTATGCTGATATTGATGTTTTTGACCTGGAGATTAATGCCAAAACGGTTGATGAATTTGTAAATATAGTTAAGGCCCTTGAGCCTACTTTTGGTGGTATTAACCTCGAAGATATATCTGCGCCAACGTGTTTCGAGATAGAAACCAGGCTTAAAGCAGAAATGAAGATCCCTGTAATGCATGATGATCAGCATGGTACGGCCATCATATCAGGCGCTGCCCTGATGAATGCTTGTGAAATACAAGGAAAAAAGCTTGATAAGATAAAAATGGTAGTGAACGGTGCCGGCGCGGCAGCCGTATCCTGCACAAAAATGTACCTGTCATTAGGCGTTAAAAAAGAAAACCTTGTAATGTTTGACATTAACGGTTTACTTACACCAGAACGCGCCGACCTTGATGAGATGCGCCTGCAATTTGCTACCCAGCGTAAAGACATTACTTCCCTGGCTGATGCTATGAAGGATGCCGATGTGTTTGTTGGTTTATCTGCAGGTAATGTAGTTACGCCCGCAATGCTGGTGAGCATGGCAAAAAATCCTATTGTGTTTGCAATGGCCAACCCCGAGCCCGAAATATCTTATGACCTGGCAATAAATGCCCGTAAAGATATTATCATGGCAACCGGCCGATCTGATTTTCCTAACCAGGTAAATAATGTATTAGGTTTCCCATACATTTTCCGTGGGGCGCTTGATGTTAGGGCAACTGCCATTAACGAAGAAATGAAGATAGCCGCGGTAAAGGCCATAGCCGAGATGGCTAAAAAGCCGGTTCCGGAGGCTGTTAACTTAGCATATAACATTACCAACCTGAAATTTGGCCGCGATTATATTATCCCTAAGCCAATGGATCAGCGGTTAATTACCGAAGTATCATCAGCAGTGGCAAGGGCGGCAATGGAGTCGGGCGTAGCACGCAGGGCCATTACTAATTGGGATGCTTACCATGAAGAACTACTTTCCCGCTTAGGTAACAATAATAAATTGCTTCGCGATATTACTAATAAAGCTAAACAGGAACCTAAACGCGTAGTATTTGCCGAGGCCGATACTTACAAAATCTTAAGGGCTGCCCAAATCGTTAAAGACGAAGGCATTGCTATCCCTATTTTGCTGGGTAATATTGAAAAAATTAAACGGATTATCAAAGAAAACGAGCTTGACCTTGATGATGTGCAAATGATTGATACCCGCGATGATTGTGAGCGCTCAAAAGAGTTTGCCGAGTTTTTGTTTAAAAAACGCCAGCGTAGGGGCATCACCATGTTCGAAGCCAGGAAACTGATTATTGACCGTAACTATTATGGGGCATGTATGGTACAGTTTGGTCAGGCCGATGCCTTAATATCTGGCTTAACCAAAGACTATGTAACAACTATAAAGCCCGCACTGCAAATAATTGGTACCGAAGAGGGTGTTAACCGTGTTGCTGGTATGTACCTTATGATTACCGGAAAAGGGCCGGTATTTTTTGGCGATACAACAGTTAACGTTAATCCAACTGTGCAGGAACTGGTAGATATTACTATACTTGTGGAACGCTCTGTAGCGCAATTTAATGTTAAACCACGGGTTGCTGTGCTGTCATACTCCAACTTTGGATCAAACGAGGGAGAGGTGCCTGAAAAGACCAGGGAAGCTGTACGTATCCTACATGAAAAATATCCTCACATGGTGGTTGATGGTGAGATGCAGGCCAACTTTGCCCTAAATTCTGAACTACTGGCTGATAATTTTGAATTTTCTACACTTAACGGAAAGCCGGCAAATACATTAATATTCCCAACACTTGAATCTGGTAATATAGCTTACAAATTACTGCAGGAAATTGGTGGTGCTGAGGCTGTTGGTCCAATCTTACTTGGACTAAAAAAACCGGTGCACGTATTACAGTTAGGCAGTTCGGTAAGAGAAATTGTAAATATGGTTACTATTGCTGTAGTTGATGCGCAGGCTAAAGCCCATGCCGAAGCTGCAAAATTAAAAGGACGTAAATCTAAATAATTATATGTACGATTATATTGATGGCAAATTAGCTTTTAAAAGCCCTGCTCATGTTGTTTTAGATGCAGGCGGAGTGGGTTACCACGTCAATATATCGCTAAATACGTATTCGCAAATTGCCGAAGGCGAACGCTGTAAGCTGTTTGTTTGGCTGCATGTAAAAGAAGATGCACATACCCTTTATGGCTTTGCTACTGAAGGTGAACGCAGGCTTTTTCAGCATCTTATATCTATATCAGGTATTGGCCCTAATACCGGCCGCATGATGTTATCCTCCATAACACCTGCCGAGATCCAGGCCGCAATTGTACAGGGGAATGTATCACTCATACAACGTATAAAAGGCATAGGGCCAAAATCCGCGCAGCGCATTATACTGGAGCTACAGGACAAACTACGTAAGGAAGGGCCGGATACACTTACCGTTATGCCTGCATCTGCAACTGTAAAAGACGAAGCGCTCTCCGCGCTTGTTATGCTGGGGTTTGCGCGCAACGCAGCTGAGAAAGTTATTGACCAAGAAATGAGAAAAAATAGTGATGTTTTGACCGTTGAACAATTGATTAAGTTTGCGTTAAAAAGCTTATAATTACTTTCAATTTTAGATGCCCCTTGACGAAACGTTCTACTTATAGATATTTTATAGGTGTTTTTTTAATTTCTGCGTTTTGCGGGCTGGGAAAAGGTTATGCACAACAGCAGCCTGCCACCAATGCGCCGGTTACAAACAGGCCCGGTTCAGTACTGCCAAACACAACAAATCCGGCTAACAGGCCAGTTCCCGGTAATAATCCTACATCAGCAACACAAGACACATCTCCTGCAAAAACTATTTCTCCAAGAGATACATTGCCGCCATTAAAAGCGGCACCCAAGTTATCTAAAACAAAAAATCAGTTACTGCGCGAAGGTGTTTTTTCAATGGATCCCCCGGGACTGATACGTACAATTGAATATGACCCGCTAACCAATATGTACATTTTGTATGAGCGGGTGGGTAACCTGCTGTACCGGGCGCCGCAATACTTAACGTTTATGCAATACCTTGAGTTGCAGCAGAAAGGGGTAAAGCGCGAGTATTTTAAACAACTGGCAGATAATTATGCGTATGACTCGCAGCAAGAGGGGTTTATACCGCAATTTAAAGTGCGTAGTAAAACCTTTGAACAGATCTTCGGCAGCTCGGTAATTGATATCAGGCCGCAAGGGTCGGCAGAGGCGATAATGGCAGGGCAGATAAATAGTAACGAAAACCCGCTGTTTAATACCCGCCAGCGCCAACAGTTCAATTTTAATTTTGACCAGCGGATACAATTAAATGTTACCGGTAACATTGGTGATAAATTAAAAATTACAACCAATTATAATACTGAGGCACAGTTTCAGTTTGAGAACCAGATAAAGCTGGATTACACCGGTAGTCCCGACGAGATTATACAAAAGGTAGAGGCAGGTACCGTTAGTATGCCTTTAAACACAACACTAATTAGCGGTAGCCAGGCATTGTTTGGTGTAAAAACCAAACTAAAGTTTGGCAAGCTGGATGTTACCAGTATATTTTCGCAGCAGCGGTCACAAGCAAAAACTATTACCATTACTAATGGGTCGCAGCAAGGGAATATTAACCTTACCCCTGCAGATTACGAAGCTAACAAGCACTTCTTCCTGTCGCAATATTTCAGAAATAACTATAATAGGGCTCTGGCAAATATTCCTATTATTAGCTCAAATATAAACATCACAAAAATTGAAGTTTGGACAACCAACCGCACCAATGTTACTACCGACTCGCGTGATATAGTTGCCTTTATGGATCTTGGTGAAAACAAGCCTTACAATACCACCTTAATACAAGGCGGTGCAGGTTTTAGTGGTTTGCCTGCCGGTTTCCAGGGACCGGGCTTTACACAGCAGTCAAACTCGTTGCTACAAAATTTGCCGCCCAATTCGCGTGTTACCAATTCAAATGATATTGCCAACTATTTTCGCTCTACGGGTAGTACAGATAACTATTCAAAGCTTACTTACGCACGTAAACTGGTTCAGGGTAAGGAATATACCCTGTCGCCCCAGTTGGGCTATATTTCCCTTAATTATCCTTTAAATAATGATGAGGTGCTGGCAGTTGCGTACCAGTACTCATATAATGGGGTGCAATATCAGGTGGGTGAGTTTTCCAGTGACGTGGCTGTTGATGCGGCTACTCCAAAATCGCTGTTTGTAAAACTATTAAAGAACGAGCTGCTAAAAACCAACCTGCCTACCTGGAAGCTGATGATGAAAAACATCTACACAACAGGAGCCTTCCAGATAAGTCCGACAAATTTTAAACTAAATATTAGTCGTTTGGATGATAAATCGGGCATTGAAAAAACAGTTATGGACGAGGGTCAAAATACAAAAAGCAAGCGTTGGCTGCAGTTAACCGGGCTTGATAACCTTGATCAGCAAAATGCCAAGCAACCAGATGGCTATTTTGACTTTTTGGAAGGAATAACTATTGATTCGCAAAACGGACGTATAATGTTCCCGGTGCTGGAGCCTTTTGGTAGCGACCTGGCCAAACAATTTACCACAAGCGAAACAGACTTGGCGAACCGGTATGTTTACCAGCCATTGTATGATTCTACCAAAACCATAGCCCAGCAATTTTTCCCAAAACTGAACCGGTATTTAATAAAGGGAACCTATACCTCGCAAGGTGGATCTGAATATCAGCTTAACGCGGTGAACATACCGCAAGGCTCGGTAGTGGTTACCGCGGGTGCCTTAAAACTTCAGGAAGGAACAGACTATACTATTGATTATAGTGCGGGCCGTATCCGGGTGCTTAACCAGGCATTGCTTTCATCGGGGCAACCCATTAACGTTAAATTGGAAAACAATGAGCTGTTTGGTGTTCAGCAAAAATCATTATATGGTTCCCGGTTTGATTACCGTGTTAACCCTAAGCTGGCTTTGGGTGCTACCATTATGCACTTAACCGAGCAGCCCATCACCCAAAACGAAATTGTTGGCGAGGAGTCTATTTCAAACACTATATGGGGTTTTGATGCTAATTACAGTTCAGAATCGCGCTTTTTAACAAAGCTGGTAGATAAGATCCCTTTCATTAATACCAAGGCACCATCTACGGTAAATTTTAGCGGTGAGTTTGCCCAGCTTATGCCCGGTAGCCCCAGCGCGTTAAACTTTGCAGGATCAAAAAATGGAACTTCCTACCTGGACGATTTTGAGAGCAGCCGATCCGTCATCGATATAAAAAGTTCTATTAACTGGCAAATTGCAGGTACACCCCAGATGTTTCCTGAAGCACAAACTTTTGATGATTTGAGCTATGGTTATAACCGTGCCCGGTTAGCTTATTATAACATCGACCCCATATTTTACACTAGTTCCGGAAGCATACCAGTTAACCGTAGCGAGTTATCTAATCACTATGTAAGGCAAGTTATTGAGCAGGAGGTTTTCCCTTACAAGCAATCGGTTACCGGGCAGCCGGTAAGTTTGTCAACGCTTAACCTTGCTTTTTACCCAACCGTGCGCGGCCCGTACAACTATACCACAACAGGTGTAAATAGCGATGGTACGCTGCAAAATCCACGTAGTCGTTGGGGAGGGATTTTCCGTAAATTGGAAACCAATGATTTTGAATCGTTAAACGTGGGTTACATTGAATTTTGGATGATGGACCCGTTTATTTACAAACCGACATCAGCTGGTGGCGACCTGTATTTTAACCTGGGCAGCGTATCAGAAGATATATTGAAAGATGGCCGGAAAAGCTTAGAAAACAGTTTGCCTGTTGATGGCAGTATCGACAAAACCGATGAGACCGTTTGGGGCAGGGTATCAAAACTGCAACCGGTTATTAACGCTTTTGACAATAACCCCGACTCACGTAAACTGCAGGATGTGGGTTTAGATGGTTTGAATGATGCGGATGAAAACACAAAGTTTTCTGCCTTTGTTGCACAGGCAAAGGCTGTATTGAGCCCGGTGGCGGCAGGTGTTTTAACAGCCGACCCCTCATCTGATGATTATCAGTACTATCAGGGGCCCAATCTTGATGCGGCACGTGCAGGTATCCTTGACCGCTACAGCCGTTACAACGGTACCGAAGGCAATTCAAAAACTGCCGCGCAGTCACAAGCCGACTTGGGCCTGCAAACATCGGCATCAACCTCATTGCCTGATGGTGAGGACATAAACAGGGACAATAACATGAGCCAAACGGACGAGTACTTCCAATATAGGGTGTCCGTTCGCCCGCAGGATATGATAATTGGCCAAAACTTTATTAGTGATAAAGTTACTTCGCAGGTTAAGCTGGCTAACGGTGCAACACAGGCCGTTACCTGGTACCAGTTCCGGATACCAATTAACGATTACCAGGGTAAAGTGGGCAACATACAGGATTTTAAGGCGATCCGTTTTATGCGAATGTTTATGACAAACTTTGCCGATACCTCAATCCTGCGTTTTGCAACACTACAACTGGTGCGCGGTGAGTGGCGTACGTTTAATGCGGAAAATAACCCGATAAACGTTATTGCCGACCCAGCCATACCCAGCCCGGTACTTGATAACTCAACACTGGATGTGCAGGCCGTAAATATTGAAGAGAACGGTAACCGTACCCCAATACCTTATGTAGTGCCACCAGGCATTAATCGCCAAAAGAATTACAATAACCTGCAAACGGATACTAAACTTAACG
This sequence comes from Mucilaginibacter sp., assembly GCA_028288315.1. GTDB lineage: Bacteria > Bacteroidota > Bacteroidia > Sphingobacteriales > Sphingobacteriaceae > Mucilaginibacter. The sequence goes on along the minus strand of JAQBNY010000352.1, from coordinate 4,937 downwards.
AGCAGTCACTATCGCTAAATGTTACTCAATTGCGGGATGGATATTCAAGGGCGGCGTTCCGTACTTTTTATAATGATTTGCGGTCATACAAAAGGATACAGATGTTCATTCATGCCGAAGGCGACCAATTAAAAGATAACGACCTCAATGCCTTCGTTCGTTTGGGTGTTGACTATCAGGATAATTATTATGAATATGAAGTGCCGCTTGCCATTACCCAAACCGGCACGCGTGATCCGAATGCTATATGGCCTGCCATAAATGAATTGAACCTGGAGCTTGCCATATTAACAAATGCCAAACTGGCCCGTAATAACGCCAAGCTTAATGGGCAGCCGTGGCCATTTACTGTGCCGTTTACCTTTACTGACGGGCGCAACAAAGTAACCATTAAGGGCCAGCCGGATTTGAGCCGCTTGCGTGCTATAATGCTGGGTGTGCGTAATCCTTACAAGCCAAATTCGCCGGGCGATGATGGCCTTGATAAAACAGGCGTGGTTTGGTTTGATGAACTGCGCTTAACAGATTTTGATCAGCGTGGCGGCTGGGCGGCTACCGCGAGGTTTGATGCGGCACTGGCCGATTTTGGTAACGTTACGGTGGCGGGCAGCAAAACCACCATTGGCTTTGGTACTATTGATTCAAGAGTGAGTGACCGCAGCCGTAGCGATAACCAGGTGATAGATATATCGGGCAGTTTAGAATTAGGTAAGTTTTTCCCGGATAAAAGTGGCATACGTATACCTGCTTATGTGAATTATTCAACCCAGAAAAGCACGCCGCAATATGACCCCGGATCTCCTGATGTGGAATTGAAGCAATCACTGGCGGCTGCGCCTACTACCAAAGCACGCGACTCTATTAAAAACGTAACGGTTGATTATACTGTTCGCAAAAGCATAAACTTTACCAACGTACATAAAGAGAGGACAAACCCAACCGCACCCAACCATGTTTGGGATGTTGAAAATTTTAGTGCTACCTATGCTTATACCGAATACCAGCACCATGATTTTATTGTAGAAAACGATTTCTCAAAAACGTACCGCGCAGCCCTTGCTTATAACTACACAAATCAGCCCAGGTATTATACGCCATTAGAAAAGGTGATAAAAAGCAACCTGCTGGCATTGGCGAGAGATTTTAATTTTAGCATATTGCCATCAAGGTTAAACTTCAGTATAAATTTTGATAGGTTTTATTCAGAGAATACTTTAAGAAATAACGACCCCAATAATTTTATCCCGATACCAACCAGCTTTAATAAAAATTTTAATATTACACGTGTTTACGGTATTGGCTGGAATTTATCCAAATCATTACAAATGGATATTGATGCCACCAACTTATCGGTAGTTGATGAGCCGGCTGGCCGTATCAACGGATTAAAGCGCGATACTTTATGGGAGAACCTGCTAAAGCTGGGCCGTACTACTAACTACAACCACACCATTAACTTTAATTATACAACGCCCATTAACAAAATACCCGGTCTTGACTGGACAGCACTTATTGCGCGCTACAGCACACATTTTAACTGGCAAACCCAACCCGAATTTGCCATTAATGACCCTACTTATAATATTGGTAACAGTATACAAAATTCGCGCAGCATTCAACTGAACCCTACTTTAAACTTTATAAGCCTATATAATAAGTTTGCGGCGCTACGTAGAAATAATAACACTGACCAGGGCGGCGTGGGTAAATTTCTGCTTGGGATTTTAACAGGTATTAAAAATATAAGCGGAACCTATACGCGTACTGAAGGTACTTTTTTACCAGGTTACCTGCCACAATCAAACCTGTTTGGACAAGATTTAACTTATAATGCACCGGGCATCGGCTTCTTGCTGGGCAGCCAGGCCGATTTGAGAAATAAAGCCATTGCCAGCGGATGGATAACAACCGATACGTTACAGAATCAGTTATATATAAAAACATATAATGAAGATATACACCTGCGAAGTATTATTGAGCCTGTAAAAGATTTACGTATTGAATTGATAGCTTTTAGGACGCAGGATAAGAACTATCAAACCACTTTTAAATATCTTTCTACAACTAATAGTATTGAAAATTTAAGTCCTATTACATCTGGTACATATAGCGTATCAATTTTATCAATTGCTACCGCGTTTTCTAAAAATTCGGGCATTGATAATGTCTCGGGCGTTTTCCAGCAATTTTTAAGCAACAGGCAGGTTATATCTCAAAAGTTGGGTCAAGCTAATCCAAACTCTGGCCCTGTTTTAAACGGTTATGCAGATGGCTACGGACCCAATGCGCAAAACGTTTTGGTCCCTGCTTTTTTGGCGGCATATACAGGTAAAAGTGCAAGTTCATCAAGCCTCAACCAGTTTCCAAACATTCCTATCCCTAACTGGCAAGTCACTTATAACGGACTAAGCAAACTGCCATTCTTTACTGATATGTTTGATTCATTTGATATTAAGCATGGCTACCGTTCATCATACAATGTAAACAGCTATAGCACCCTGCTGCAATACCAGGAAACCGGAGGTAAAGTAAGCTCAAGGGATGTGAATAATGATTTCCTGCCGTTTTACCAGTTCTCGCAGGTAAGTATATTTGAGCAATTCGTACCGCTTTTTGGTGCCGATGTCCGTTTTAAAAACAGCATGACCGCCAACTTTGAATACCGCAAAACACGCTCATTAAGCCTTAGTTTGCTAAACAGTCAGCTGGCGCAGCAAGACGAGAATATCCTGGTGTTTGGTTTTGGTTATCGCCCTAAAAATTTCAGGATGCCTTTTGGGCTGTTTGGTACAGGAGCCAAAACCAACAACGATGTAAACTTTAAGCTGGATGTATCGGTACGCGATAACAAAACACTTATCTATCGTGCCGATATAGTGTCTGCCGAAATATCATCAGGCGCACAAAATATCACCCTTCGGCCTTCAATTGATTATGTCATTAACCAGCGGTTTAACCTCAATCTTTTTTACGACAGTAACATTACCCGCCCATATACCTCTCAAACGTTTAATACGGCGTTTACTAACTTTGGTGTTAATTTAAAGTTGTTGCTACAGTAAATTTTAATTATTCGGCTCAGCCAACTGTTTTCTTTGCTTAGCTAGTTTTTTATGTTGTCTGTTCAGTTTTCTTTCCGCCCGCTTGCGTTTACGTTCTGCTTTTTTTACATCCCGTTGTTGTGTCTTTTTCTCATGATCGCTCATTTTGGCCCTTACCTGTTTCTCTTTAACGGCACCCAGTCCGGCACAAGGCTTAATACCGCTTAGCAATGCCTGCCACAAGGTTTTAAAGAAAGGGGAATTGGACGGGCGGGTATAAAGCACAGCCGATGAACGTGGCGTTTCGCCCGGCTTATCAGGGTTATCATGACTAATTACCAATGAGTTGGCAAACATAGATGCCAGTGTTTTTTTAGAATAGCTACTATCTTTATCAGTACGAAGCAGGTTAACATTAAGGTTGTTATATAATAAACTTACCCGGCCCTTTGTTATTTTATTGGTGGCCTGCAAGTCAAAATCCAAGCTATTTACTTTGCCCGATGTGATTTTGACCATGGCCAGCGGCATGGTTGCCTGGTTTACTCTTGGCAGGTCAAAAGCACCAAGGTGGCCTTTATAGCTGTAGCTGTTATCCGGATTGGTAAGGTTAAAAACAAATGACAGATCAAGCTTGCCCCTCCCCATAAATAGGGTAGTTAAGTTAACAGTTGTAATGTTATGTTTTTTAAGGGAGTCCTTATTGTTGGTAATATTAATGAACCTGCCTGTTGTATTATTAAAGCTTATTGTGCCGGTTTTATTAGATTTTTTGCCAACTTCATTATAAAGAACATTTACGTGCTTAACGGTTAGGGTATCTATATTAAAAGCCGCTTTTATTTTTTTGATAGCAACATGCGGAAAGGTAATTACCCTATCGGTTTTCTTTATGGCTCCATTAGGGTTACTATATACAGATAGTGTGCCGTTGCTTAATAAAAGGTTTGAAGCGTTAAGGGTGTGGTATTTATGATAGGTTAAAAAGTCAAATTTGTTTAACTGCAATGAATCCAGCCGCAGGGTAAACCGGTCGGCTTTACTGTTGTCGAAGAAATTGGAGGGTTTAACTGGCAGCAAAACAATGTCCTGAACATTTAATTTTGATGTTTTGGTAGATAGTTTGACTGACTTAACAGTATAGGTATACAATCCATTTGCCGATTTGCCGCTATAGTTATATAGCTCGGTAGTTATATCGCTGCAATACAGTAAACGGGAGCGGTCAGTTTGTGTGGCGGAGTCTATTAACAGGTCGGTGGCTTTCAGGTTCATTTCCTTTAGCTCAGATACCGCTAGTTTTTCGCCCGAATAATCTTTGTACTTAAACTTCACATCGTTCAGAAATATCTCGTTTACATGTATCAGCTTAAGGCTTTTTGATATTTTTTGCCACAGGGTGCGCCTGTCTTTTACAACAGTATCTTTTGTGTGATTTATATGGTAGCTTACCTGCAGGCTGGGAGCGCTTAAGGTTATACGGCCAATATTCAACTTATTTTTAAAGTACAGTGTGAATGGATGTATATGAGATACTACCAGCTTTTTTACCTGCAGTTCATACAAATTATTTGGTGCAAGTCCCTGTTTCTTTTTTCGGTTATATATAGCAGTATCTGGCCGCAGCTTAATATCGTAAATAACAATTTTGCCTTGTAAAACATGGAGCTCGGCATTAGTAAAGTCAACTTTATATAGGCTGTCGGTACTAGCAAGCAGTTCACTTTTAACCTTATCCGCCAATATAGGCGACCAATACCTATTAATAAGCACTGCTGGTATCAGTACCAGTACAACCCATACTAACAAAACGATGGTGGAAATTCTTTGCCACTTGTGCTTTAAAAACTTTAACGCCATTTATCTTAATTTATCCGTTGAATTTTATTGGCGTCC
>JAQBNY010000199.1 GCA_028288315.1 Mucilaginibacter sp. | reverse complement strand
CTTTTGTAGGTGTCATCCCGCTGCGTTCAATAACCCAGCTACCGGGTGGTACATCCCATTTAAGCTCACCGTTGGCGTTCATGTTGTTCGATATATCCACAACCTTTACCGGATCTATCACCGTTTCTTTGTTATCTATCAAAGGCTGTGGCCCCCATTGATAAGCATCCAAGTAAGGGAATGGCGTTTGCCACATATTAGCAAATGTTTTTTCGATATAATTTTCTACCGCGGGTACCGCTGAGAGTTTTACTTCGGCAATGCCACTGTTGCCGGAAAACTTTGTTAACAACAGCCTAAAACTCTTTGAAGCAGTTGCGGGTATTGCAAACGCAGCGGGTCCGTAGGGCATAAACCCTACATTCAGTTCAGTGTTGCTGCGGTCTACCGTAAAGTGTTTGATGGTAGTATACATGCCATTTTTCATCACCTGCAATTGGCCGGTAATGGTCATGGCACTACGGTTTGGTGTGATCACCAGGCTACGCACCGTGTACGGTTTATTTACCGTAATATCTATCCGGTAAGTATCTTCTTTTTTGAAAATAACGCCTGTGGTATCGTTATGATCCATTATCCTGTTAATTCCCTCAATAGCAGGAGTAGCCTTTATCAGCGGTTTCCTATCAAAAATATCACCCGCAAAATCACTATTAACCGGGTATGCTATCAGTTTCACATCCTGAAAATCGCCTTCGGGCTTTATTAACTTTTGATTGAGTTTTAGCGGTCCTTTAACATGTAGTTTGGTAGATGTTAAATACCGCATTGATTGCTCCGGTTTCACCCACGGCCCACCCGACTGGCTCCAGCCCGGACTGTTAAATATGCCTATCTCGATATTGAGTTCTGTAGCTTTTTTTAGGGCTGCGTGCAACACCTCCCACCATTCATCCGTAAATATCTTTACTTTACCAGCAGGCACATCATCCTGCCATATATTACCAATAAATGCCCTGTTTATACCCACTTTTTTCATCGACTCCAAATCACGGATAACGCCTTCTTTGGAGATATTGTCTGAGATCCAATACCAATAAGTACTGGTTTGTATGGAATCAGGAACAATTGCAAAGCCGCTTTTGAGCGTGGATAGCGGCCCTATAGGGATTGAATTAGAAGATATTTTTCTTTTTGTGGCACAGGCAGCAAGCAATAAGGCCAGGCATACAAACATTACATAAACCAACCGGGATCTTTTCATTATATAATTTACCATGCTTAACAAACCTGTACCGTAGCTATTTTTAATATTTTTCCAAGCTTTTTGATCTTTGAAGCAACATGCCCACTGCCTATAGCGCAATGATGTGCCGGTCCCTCTTGGTTCCAGGCCTCTACAAAATTCCGCGCGCCTAATGAAAATTTATACCGACTGTTTGTATTGCCTATTTCTAATATTTCGCCCGGAACTGACTCGCCTTCTGCCACCAGAAACTTCAATGTTCCGTTTCCGGTTTCAACAACCGACAGTAGCGTTACCGCCCCATGCGTAATGGACATTTCTACCGAGAGGCCGTTCCCAACTTTACCATGGTATACCTGCAACGGCTTTACTTTGATCCTTCCTTCGGCTATCCGGGGGTGGCAAGGCCCGTCGTGCCCCATCAGTACCACATCATCGTTAAAATCCATTGCATAATATTCTGTAAAAGAGCCACCTGCTCCAAAGCTGTCCATTATTTTCATTGCCTGTACATTTTTAATTTCGTACTCGCCGGCAACCGGTATGTTTTTTCCTGTTAAAATTGAATTGCCTAATATAACAGAAGTTATAGTGTTTTCGTTAGCAGGGTTGCCGCTGCCTTTATGATAATAAGCAAGCGAACCAAGTTGGTATTTATTTACAAGCTTATCAAGCGCTACGGCGGTTTGTGCTGCGCGATACAGGTCTTCGTGCAGGCAATCGTGCTGTACGTCAAATTCCTTACTGATCTCTACAAGCTTATCTTCAATTTCTTCACCGGTAACAGATTCTCTGAGATGAGATAGCTCGTCTACCTCTATTACTTCCATGTGCCCACCGAATGTTGCGCATTGCAGCGTCAGATCGGTATATATATCCAGCATGCCACCATAATAGTTACCCATTATGCCCAAACGATTATGGTACATAATGCGCGCTACCCGTGCAGCATCCACCCATTCCTTTACTTCCTTCCATACATGCGGATCATCATTTAAAATTCCCGTCACCTGGAAAAACGAAATATTGCTTCGGTTAAAAACATTGGCTATTTCCGGCACCGAGCAGGAAGAGCAGTGCGCAAGCCACTCCCCTGTCATTGCTGTACGATCATGCAGTTTATTAAAACTTTTATAATCAATACTTGCCTGCGGCGATAGGTTGAGTACGATGACTGGCACGTTTGCCTTTCTTACTGCAGGCAAAACGGTGGCAGATAAAGCATAGGTAGATACGTATAGAAATATGATGTCAACATCTTCGCGTTTAAATATCGCACCTGCTTCGAAGGCTTTTTCGGGCGTATCAACCAAACCCATATTCACTATTTCTGCATCAAATAATTCCATACTCCTGGCTACTACATCAATATAGCCCGATAAACGTTCTCTTAACCCTTCAAATTGATCCCAGTAAGCCTGCAATCCTATCCCAAATAAGCCAACTTTCGCCTTCGTTTGTTTATACATTTTTATATTATCTTATTTCGTGTTAATCTGCTGTATGATACGAACAGGCCCCATAAGGCCCGATTCCATTAAAGGAGAATTGGCGTTGTATTGCCTTGTACTTGTAAAAGTGTATCTGCCGCTTGTACGCGGCTGACCTTTTAACAGCCATTCCGGCCATTTTTCATCCACTATCCCATCATACGGTTTCTTTTCGTCGCCAATAAGGCGGTTGGCCCAAAGGTTGGCAACCTCTATCTTCAGCTCGTTATTTTTTTCGTTCAGGGCCGATGAGATATCTATACGCCACGGCGCTGTCCAAACCACTCCAAGATCTTTACCGTTAAGGGTTACTCGGGCTATATTTTTCACATTACCCAAGTCGAGATAAAAAGCTTCATTTCCGGTGCTACCATGCGCAGGCAGGTCGAACTTTTTATTATAGGTTGCTATGCCCGAGTAGTATTTGATGCCTTCTGCTGGATTTTTACTCCAGTCTGTCAGTGTGTCAAACATGGCATGAGCCGGACCGCCCCAACGTGGATCAAAACTCACATCCCATGAACCATTTAACATGGATATAATTTTTGTGGGGTTTTCGGCTTTAATGCCCGATGGCTGCCATTGGTTATCTTTTGAAAATACAATAAAACAGCTTTGATAAGCATCAAGCTGTAACAGTACAGCTGTTGTTCCCTGGTTAACTTTGAATTGATGGATTGGAGTAACCTTCCCAGTAACTGCATCCCATAATTCGGGTGAGCCTTTCACAGAACGAAGATTTCCGGTAAATGCTATTGGCTTATCGGTTTTATTGGATACAAAATAAACATCCCAATCAGTATTGGTGCGGTGCGTATAACGGATAGGGCCATCCGCTACAAAATCTTCATTGATACGTTTTGCTTTTAAGATAGCGGCCGTTAACTCATAGTGTGGATACAGGTGGTCGATGTTTTTACTTAAATCGCCACCCCATATCAACATTCCCTTGCCATAGTTCCGCTGCATTTGCTTTACAGGTTTCAACGTAGGGCCCCAAATTCGTTTAACCAGTGTTCTTATTTTTTTATCGCAGTACGGATAATTAACAAGGCTGGGCGACCTGAGCGGCGGCGAGCCAACAATAGTTGCCCCCTGCTTTATAAGATTACCTATTTTTGCCAACAACTCAGGTGTCATCGATTCAAAAACCGGCAGTACCAGTATTCGATAGGATGCTCCACCGCGGAAAACTATCTGGTTGTTGCTTACTGATGCTTTCATTAACTGTGCTGGCGAACAACCGTCAAAATTATATCCTCGCCTGTCGCCTATAGTATCTCCAAGAATGGCCGAGACAGGCGGTACAAAAACATGCGGCGATCCTTCAGGCGTGAGGTAAAGTACATCGGCAACAGTGCGGCCTTGCTGCAGGATATACTGACAACGGGTAACATAATCGTGGTAACCGCTAATCATTGGCCACCAGGTTTGGCTCCTATCCCAATGCACACCGTACGGCCCCATTGTTGCGCCCGGTTTAAGCGAGTCGGCAAGGAATTGGTTTTGGAATGTATGGTAAACAAACCGGTTGATGCCTGATGCAAAGGCCCAGTCGCCCTGGTTTTTCATCGAGGCCGGATGCTGTTTCCACCCTTCATTATCCTGCGCGGTAAATGCCTCGGCGGGCACCAGCGACCTTCCCATCACATGTGCAATGGAGGTGGCCTCGATAACGCTGTAAGTGGAATTAAACCCAAAACCTTTGCTCCAAAATTCGGCCATCGGAACATCGGCTACACCCCCAAGTTCAAGGTCGGCCGTAGGATTCATATCATAGGGCTCGATGGACAAGGTCATTTGATTACGTCTGGCGTAATCTTTTACATATTGTGCATGATTTTCTAACACCAGCTCCTGCGATGTTTGCCTCAGATCCCAAAGAAAACGCTCACTTTCTTCCAAACTCCCAACAATGCTACCGGCATAAACGGGGTAATATTTGAGCGGGTCATAACCCCTTCTTTTTAAAAATTCTTTTCTGAAATTGCCTGTCCAGTTTTGCGCGCCCATTTCCCAGCTGTCCATATGCAGCCGCTTTAAACCACCGGGAGAGGCCTTATCTATTTTGCCTATTTTATTAAGAATTTTGCCAACGTAAGCTTTAAGATGAGCGTTTAAAGCCGTAGTATCAAACTTATCAGACTCAAAGCCTAAGCCCGGTACAGGAGCTGGGCGGGTAATTGCCCCATTATTGCGGCTGCCAAAGCGCATAACTACCCACTTACCATGTCGCGGCAACCAGTTCAGGCTACCGTCGGGTTTCATTTTACCTGTAAGATTGATAATCTTATTTTTCGGTATGGCTGCATTCTTATTACCGGCTACCCCAGATGGAGAAGGCAAATAAGATCTTACAACACCCGAGCTAAAAGGGGCGCGGCAATAAAGCGCTTTTTCTTCATAATCGGCAATTGGTTTACCTTGCTTTGTCAATGGGAAGGCTAAAACCGCAACATCTTTATAATATTCTAACCATTCCTTTTTAAACTCGGGTGTAAGGTTGCCTTCTCCAAAAAATGGTTTTTTAGGTGGTGGTACGGGCAAAACTATCTTACCCGATCCCTGTGAGTTGACGATAACCTGGCTGGATACCAAGTGCTGCATAGATTGGCGCGCTTCAACCCAGGGGCCTCCGCTGCCTGTCCAACCGGGACCAATACCCAGCGTTATTTCAATACCCAATCTTCTTGCTTCCTTTTCCGCATGAACAAAAAGTTTCATCCATTCGTCACTTAAAAACTCCACAGGGCCACGCGGTACCCCAACGTTTACTTCAAGAAATATAAGGTTGCCTATTCCCGACTTTTTCATTGATTCCAGGTCTTTTGTGATTGTTTCGGCAGACATGTTACCATCCATAAAATACCAGTAGACACCCGGCTTATAAGCGTCTTGGGGGCTCATGAAATTAGCTTTGATGCGACTTAGCTGGGCATTGACTGTAGCAGAAAAACAAAAAATGTAAGTAAAAACGACTATAAAGATCCTGTACATCTTGTAATTGGGTATGTTAATTATTTTATAGTGAACCAACGATGCGATGAAAAACGGTTAAATGGTACGGTTTATCAAAGCTATTTTTTTAAACAAGCATTATTTATCTTATTTGATATTTGTTTTGCACTTTATGGCCATAGCCCGGCACTTTAACAAGCTTATTTATGAAAAGGCAGGAAGCACCTTGTTGTACTTTGCTGCTTCCTGTACCTTTAATTAATTATCCGAAACTAACACGTAATACTAATATCCCGGATTTTGCGTCAAATTATCATCAAGGAATAGCTGCCTGTCCGGGATAGGATAGAGTGCTTCGTATCCGTCAAATTTATAGTCATTACCTGTAAACGGAACGCCACTCCTATCTACGGTAGGGCTGGCTTTCTCTGCCTGGCCATGCGCATTCAGTAAAGTTACCATTTGTGCATTTGTTAGCGCACGTTTCAGATCAAACCAGCGGTCGTTTTCAAATGCCAGCTCCACACGGCGTTCATGCCTTATAGCGGCACGAAAGGTTTCCTGGCTCAATCCTGAAAGAGCGCCAAGGCCAGCCCGCTGCCTAACCTGGTTTATGTACTGGTAAGCGCTACCCGGCCCGCCCTGTTCATTTATCGCCTCGGCCAGCATTAATAATACGTCTGAGTACCTAAGTACGGGCCAGTTATCATCTGTTCTTCCATCAATAGTATGCGGGTGGTTATATTTATTAACAAACGGGATGGCCACAAAGATTCCGGCAGCATTGGTGTAGCCTTCTTTTAAAGCAACTGCTTTACGTTTATCATTAGCTTCAAATTCGCTGATCATGTTCTTGGTTGGAATGTTCCAGCCTTGCGGCCTGCTTGTTGAAAAGCCTGTTATGGCACCTGCCGAATTTCTTGGTGCAAATGCATAAATAAAACTGCTCCACTCCCCCAGGTTATTACCACCCTGGTATTGTACCTCAAACAAGGATTCGCTATTGTTTTTATTATTAGTATCAAATACGGAAGCGTATTCATTAACAAGCGAATAACCAAGCGGCAATATTTGCCTCAAAGTACTTTCTGCTTTCGCATACTCTTTAGTAGTAAGGTAAACCTTACCCAGTAAACCTAAAGCTGAGCCTTTGGAAGCACGGCCAACATCGGCACCTGTGTATTCGCTTTTAGCAGGCAGACTTGCTGCCGCATCGCTAAGGTCTTTGACGATATGTGCATATACTTCGCTCTCCGGGCTGCGGGCTGTTTTAAAAGCATCTGATGAGCTTGCAAGCGGCTCAGTGAGGAGTACAACAGGACCAAAATAACGTACCAGGTTAAAATAGTAGTACGCTCTCATAAATTGAAGTTCGCCTTTGTACTGCGCTTTTTTCTTATCGCTGATAGCTGAAACACCATCGATCTTTGATAGTGCAAAATTGATATTATACAATGCGTTGTATGATTGATTGTATAGGTCGGCAATATTCACATTTGTAGCAGTTACGTTCCAAAACTCAAATGCTTCTACCCGGTCTGTCTGCCCCCTGTCTGATGGGTTTAATTGAATGGTAGTATTGTCTGAGGACATTTCTGCAAAAACGTACTGACTGTTGACATGGTCCTGCAATGAACTGTAAGCCCCGCTTACCGCCTGTTGAACCTGATCTTCGGTCTGATAAAATTTATCAGCCGTTTTAGTGGTTGGATCGGATAGATCCAAAAAATCTTTTTTACAGGATGTTACAGCCAGAAAGCATAGAAAGAATGATATTTTATATAGATTTTTCATCGTGTCTGGTTTTAAATTAAAAGTTAACTCTGGTGCCTATAGAAATCGTTCTTGGAACAGGATATGCTTCGCCGTCCCTTCCCGGGCTGATAACGTCGTTGCCATTGTTGGCCCTTGCTGCGTTCACCTCAGGGTTGTTACCCGGGTATTTTGTAAACAGGAAAGCGTTATCTATACTAACAAATATCTTGGCATCAAAAACATTTTTAATGCGTGGGATAGTGTAACCAAGCGTAATGTTCTTGATCCACATATAATTGCCGCTGTAAACGTATTGTGAGTTTGATTCCCTGGTAAAATAATAAGTGTTAGATCCGGGCCATTTACCAGCTCCCGGGTTTTGTGCCGACCGCCAGCGGTTTTGAACGTCGGTGATCACATTAAACACACCGTCAATATTGGCCAGGTTCATTTCTATCGCCCTGTAAATTTGTGAGCCTTGAGAACCATTTAACAGCATACTCAGATCAAAACGCTTATAACCTACGTTCCAATTCCATCCCCAGGTAAATTTTGGGTTAGGATTGCCAATAACAACCATATCCTGTGTATCATAAGAAATAACGCCGTCGCCGTTTCCATCTAAATACTGATAAGTGCCGGGAATATTATTAGCGTTATGTGGTGTAGCATTTATCTGGGCCTGGGTTTGATAAATACCTAAAACCTTGAATCCATAAAACATACCTATTGGCTGGCCAACCTGGCTAATATTGTAACCATCATAAAAAGCCCCTGTTAACAGCGAGTTACGGTCGCCATCTATAGACAGTACTTTATTCCTGTTAAAGGATATATTAAAACCGGTATTGAAGCTTACATCGCCAAATTTGTCGCGGTAGTTGATACCAAACTCGATGCCTTTGTTCTCCAGTTTCCCAATATTGGTTATGATATTGCCAAAACCAGCTACAGCAGGAACTTCTACATTCAACAACATATTGGTTGTTAATTTGCGGTAATATTCCCCAGTAAAGCTGAGTTTTCCTCTTAGTACACTTAAATCCAACCCTATATCCAGTTGCCTTGACTGCTCCCATCCTAAGTTAGTATTTGGAAAAGAACCAATTGTTGCACCGGGGATAACCGCGTTACCTAATACATAATTGCTGGTATTAATATTAGCTTGTGATGTGTAATTACCAATATTATTATTACCGGTGATACCATAACTGGCCCTTAGTTTCAAATCTTCAAGCCAATTCAATTTTGGAAAAAACCCTTCCTGAGATACCCGCCATCCAACAGATGCTGACGGGAAATTTCCCCAGCGGTTGTTACTTCCAAAACGGGAGCTGGCCTCTCTGTTAAATGCAGCGGTTAAAAGATATTTGCCTTTGTAAGAATAATTCAACCTCGATAACAAGCTCTCGATGGTAAACGCAGCCATGCCTGAACTGCCATCGCGTTGGTTTGCAGCAGATACATACTCTACCAAGTCATCAGGGAACTGTGTACCGGTAGCATTGCCAGTGTTTACCGTATTCTTTTGAAAAATATGGCCTACTGTAACTTCAAACGTGTGATCTTTAAATTTAGGAGAATAAGTTAACAGGTTATCCATTCCATAATTTAAGTAATTATAGAAATACTCGCCGGCACTGGCCTGGCGTGGCGGTGCATTATTAAAGCCTGCGATACCTGATGGCGTGAAGTCATGATTTCTTGTGTTATTGATCACACCATTTAGGTTAGTACGGAAAGTAAAATCTTTTAACGGCTTAATATCGATATATGCATTAGCCGTTAAATTGCTTTTATACTCTCTGTGTACCTCCTGCATTAAACGCTGTACAGGATTTGGATAACCAAAAATATTATCGTGGCCCCCTATATAATTATTAAATGAGCCATCCTCGTTGTATACCGGCTCCCGCGGATCCATCGTTAGCGCCTGGTCAACAATATTATTACCATATCCACCGGCAATGGCATCACTATTTTTCGCCCATGAGTAAGCGCCGGAAAGATGCAAACCCAAATTGATATATTTATTAGGCCTGCCATCAAGGTTTGCCCTTGCGGATACTCTTTTAAAACCAGTGTTGATCAAAGCACCATCTTGGCTTAAATAACCCATTGATATATAAGAACTTGCCTTTTCAGAACCGTTGATTACAGAAACATTATAGTCGCTAAAGGGCGCGTTTTGATTCAAGATCTCTTTAAACCAGTCCGTAGACACTTTTGTCTGTTCCGGAAATCTGAAATCGGCGGGAATCTCGCTTTCTAAAGGTTCCCTGTTTTGAAAATATCTGATCTTATCAGAAAATACATCTTTTTGAAACTGGGCAAATTGTTGTCCGTTTAATACATGAACACGACGGGAATCCGGCACATTTGAGAAACCTGTATTGGTGCTAACAGTCAACTTTGCACCGTCTTTTTTACCACTTTTGGTGGTAATCAATACGACACCGTTGGCTCCTCTTGACCCGTAAACTGAGGTGGATGCTGCATCTTTTAAAACGGTAATGCTTTCAATATCATTTGAGTTTAAAGAGTTGCCCACATTTGTACCAACCGGGAACCCGTCAACCACGTACAATGGGTCGCTGTTTGCACCCAATGAACTATTTCCTCGTATTTCCACCTGTAGCTCTTGCCCCGGCTGGCCGGTTGTTTGTTTAGCTACCACACCCGGCGCCTGCCCCTGCAAAAGTCGCCCAACATTTGATGCGGGTATGCCCTGAGATTTTGACAGGTCGATCTGTGACACCGCCGCAGTAATATCTGCTTTACGTTGCGAACCGTATGCCAATACGACAACCTCTTTAAGGCCCTGTGATGATGCCGCCATACGAATGCGCAGTGTGGTTTCCTCACCAATAACAACCCGCCTTTCGGTATAACCAATATACCTGAACGAAAGGACCGCGCCCTTACCTACATTTATTGTAAAACGGCCCTTAGTATCTGTTTGGGTACCGGTGGTTGATCCGGCAACGATTACAGATGCGCCGATAATGGGCTCGGAACTTACGGAATCGATAACTGTTCCGGAGATCGTGGCTGTTGTTTGCGCAACCGACGGCAGACAGAATAATAGCGCGATGGCTATGACCGCAAAGTGCTTACCACTGATAATAAGTAAAAGTCTTCTTTTCATAATTTACTTGTTGTTTAATAATTGTTAATTGTCTTTAAGGCTTAACTAAAAATTTATTGCAGGTTTTTTTAGCATAGGCACAACCTTGTTTGTTTGATCTATTGGTTTAATTACTGCATTGTACTGGAGCTAACAATGCAGTAGATATTTAATTGGTTAACCAAAAGTATTTGAATAGCAGCGAGCTATAAATGGTAGATTTGATAAATGAAATGTATGTTTTGATTTGGCCGATGGCCATCACGAAGCATAAAAAATACTGCTATTAGTTATAACAGAAAATGAGAATTTGATAAATCAACTGCATTTTTTGATATACTTGCTGACACATTAAAAATCGTTATTAGCTTTATCGTTGTTATAATATAAACCTGTAACTATATTTTTTTGAAACCCTACAGTGAACTGAATATCGGTTTGCTTTAACTGACGTAGCTGGCTATGGTTAATTTCTATAAATATCTTCCGGTTAGTAAAGAAGACGAAAACTGGGGCTTAACAGTACTTAATGCGGGGTGTACACATATAGAGGCAACCAATGATTATCCATTTAAAAATCACCCGGCGCACCACAATTTCAGCTGGAACAGCTGGAGGATCTTACAAGAGTACCAAATAATTTATATTACTAACGGACAAGGGATTTTTGAATCAGAAAGCTATAAACAAACCCAGATCAAGGCAGGTACCGTGATAGTGCTTTTCCCTAACGAAAGACACCGTTATAAACCTGATAACCATACCGGCTGGGATGAATACTGGGTAGGTATCAAAGGCGATATTATAGACAACTTATTAACTTCGGGTTATCTTAGGCGCGAAAGCCCCTGCCTTCACATAGGCTTTAATGAAAGTATTTTTAATATATATAATTGTATTATTGAGAAAACCAAACAAGAAAAGCCCGGCTACCAGCCCCTGATCTCCGGGGCTGTGTTACACCTGATTGGTACATGCCATGCCGTGGTTAAACAAAATGCTACTGAAAATAAAGAAGAAGAAATTATTACAAATAAGGCAAGGCTTTTGTTTAGATCAAATATCAGCAATCCTTACTCGGCAGAACAAGCTGCACATGAATTAAACGTAGGTTATTCGTGGTTTAGAAAGTTATTTAAAAACTATACGGGCTTGTCGCCTGGTCAATATTATTTGCAGCTTAAAATTGATAAAGCAAAAGACCTTTTGAGCAACAGTAATGTACCGATCAAAGAAATTTCAATTGATCTAAATTTCGATTCCAGTTTTTACTTTTCCAAAATCTTTAAAGAGAAAACGGGACTAACGCCGACTGACTTCAGAAAGAGAAGTCACGACCTTTTATAAATGTCAGGCGTTCTGATATGGAACATCGCAGCGAATATCATCAAGCGTTTATACTTTTCGCAATTAGATTATGCCGACGTAAACACAGCGGGTGGCTACATATTCGGTAGCGCTCCCGTCCCGTTAGTTCTTCTCTCTTAAAAGCTCATTTCATATTTCTTGCAAACATTGAGTTTGAAAACTTTGTTATAAAATGCGAAATTTGGAAAATAAGCGTTATTTAGTTGATTTTGGAGGTGACCTATTAGGTGACCTTAAAAGACTTTAAAATATAAAATATTGATTTAGAGGACACAATAACTTATTCATCGAATCCCTCTCTCTCCGTTGAAATCAATATCAAAACTACTTAAAAGCCTGTAAATCACAACTTTTAAACCTATTGTCAGGATTTTATATAGCTTCCAATTGGCTACACACCGAAGTACCCAGTACTTTTTTGACATCTGATTTTTCGACACTTTTTGTGCGCCGATCATCGTTTCCACGCTGGATGGACAGGTTATGCTTATAACCGGGAAAGTAAGTGTTTGTAATTCGTGTGTTGCCATAACTATAACACTACAAATCTACCGGAAGCTTTGCGTTTGGCGTTAGAGTACTCGTCAAAGATTTATAGAAAATCGTGCAGATTTTGTTTTTAAACCATAACTACAGGTTATTAACGATACCTATTTATGATATAGCCGGAGCGCACTTTACCTGTACTTTTGACATGTCAACCACTAACATATAATAAGATGAAAGCACAGGACGAAGACAGGGAGATCATAAAAGCATTGGCAAAGGTATCTAAGTCCTTGATATACGTCAGCCTGCTTTTCGTAGCTTGTTTGATAATGATCATCGTTTCTTTCCTTGATAACGGTAAAGGTGCGGATGCTGAAGCAGCAAACCCAGTAGCTGCTACATATAAGCCGGCAGCCGTTTCGGCTATAACCGCTTCTGGCGGTCCAACACCGCTGCCAACCCCGCCGGATGCCTGGAAAGCGCCTGAGGAAAGCACCATTCCAGCAGGAAAAGCAGGCGACATGATCCGTTACGGAAAAGAACTATTGGTACATACTGCTAAATACTTTGGGCCGCAAGGAAGTGTAGCACATCTTACAAACGGCATGAACTGTCAGAACTGCCACCTTGCAGGCGGGACTAAATTATTCGGGAATGATTACGCCGGTTTTATATCCAGTTACCCGAAAATGAGCAGCCGCAGTGGTAAGGTGGAATCGGCCTCAGAGCGGATAGCTGAATGTTTTGACCGCAGCCTTGCGGGCAAAGTGCCGGATACTTCAAAAAAGGAGATCCAATCCATACTGGCCTATATGAAATGGATAGGCAAGGATGTGAAAAGGGGGCAGAAATTATTTGGAAATGCCACCGAAAAATTGGCTTTTATGGATCACGCGGCTGACCCTGTAAAAGGTAAAGAAGTGTTTATTATGAAATGCCAGAGCTGCCACGGAAATAATGGAGAAGGAATGCTGGCACCGGATAAAAAAACGTACACTAACCCGCCATTATGGGGTAAGCATAGTTACAATGATGGAGCTGGAATGTACAGGCTCACTAATCTGGCAGGCTTCGTGAAAAATAATATGCCTTTTGGTGCAACGTATCAAAGCCCGCAATTAACAGATGAAGAGGCCTGGAATGTAGCGGCATTTGTCAACTCCCGACCTCGTCCGCATAAGGATCAGCATAACGACTGGAAAGATTTGAATAAGAAACCGATCGATTTTCCGTTCGGACCATATGCGGATGCCTTCGGTGAAAAACAACACAAATACGGCCCCTTTAAGCCGATTAAAGACGCACAAAATGAATTAACAAATAAAAAATCATAAACAAAAACCATGAAAAAGTACACTTTAATTTTAGCAGCTTTCATTTTTTTAACCTTCGTAAAAACAGCAAGCGCGCAACAAACCGACCCTGCCGCCTTTACCGGTGCAACAGCGAAATTGAAACATTATAACGCGCTATATATCCTGAATTCAAATGATGACAAGAAAATAAAAGGATTGCTTCGGAACATGGATAATGCGCTGGAAGATCCCCGCTTAAAAGGCAAACTTCATATAGAACTGATCGCTTTCGGCGATGGCGTAGCCGTTTACATGAAAAGTGGCACATACGAACAGGCATTAAAAGACCTGCAGGCCAAAGGTGTTGTACTAGCACAATGCAGTAATACTATTAAAGAACGGAAAATAGATAAGAACGACCTATTCCCTTTTATTTCTTATGTACCAAGCGGTAATGGCGAGATCATAATCCGTCAGTATGAGGGCTGGGCAGTTGTTCATCCATAATTCAGGTAATTATTTCTATCAATTAACTCTTATTAAAAATCAAAATGAAAAGCTATAAAAAAATAATATTCATGGTGATTGCTCTTATCGTATCAGGCATTCAGGCTAAAGCTCAGGATCACCGTTTTGACCCGCCATGGAACACGCCACCGGAAAGTAAAGTAATGTTTACCGTGCCCGGTGTAGATAACGTACCTGACCTGTTTGGTGATATAAACGACCCGCAGTTAGTGGTATTTTTTGCCGGCAATCAGTTTATGTGTATTGATGACCTGATTGCTTCGTTTAAAAAGGAGTACCCGCAGTACCAGCGAGTTTTTGCGGAAACACTGCCTCCTGGTATTTTAGCTAAACAGATCATTGGTGGTTCTATTACTATCGGAAACATGCGTATCACCTTAAAACCAGATGTTTACACCGCAGGCAAAAGCAAGACCGATCAAATGCTGCAATATTTCACCAAAACGGAGTCTTATGCCTATAACCGTTTAGCCATTATGGTTCAAAAAGGAAATCCGAAAAATGTAAAAAGCTTAAAAGATCTGGGCCGGGCCGATGTCAGGGTAAGTATGCCTAATCCGGAATGGGAGGGCGTAGGCAAAAGGATTGAAGAAGCTTATGTACTGGCCGGTACCGAAACCTTGCGTAAAACGATTATGGAAGATAAAGTAAAAGACAGTACAACTTATCTCACTCAGATACATCACCGCCAAACACCGATGCGCATTATGTATAATCAATCTGATGCAGCCCCGGTATGGTACAGCGAAGCTTTTTATCAAGTAATGCTTAAACACCCTGTTGATATGGTAGAGATTCCCGCCGGTGAAAACATCAATGCTACCTACGTAGCCGGACAAATGAAAAATGCACCACATGCCCCGGCCGCTAAAGACTTTATGGATTTCTTAATCAGCCCTACTGCCAAAGCCATCTACAGAAAATACGGGTTTACCACTAAATAATTATGAAAAGATACATTTTAACGCTGGCGATGCTCATCAATATGATACCGGCATTTGCCCAAACCGACACACTATATGTTTATGGCCCCGGAGGTCCGCTTTCAGCTATGCAGGAATGCGCAAAAGCATTTACTGCTAAGACTTGTATCCCGGTAAAAGTAACTGGTGGGCCGGAGCCGAAGTGGTTAACCCAGGCTCAGCAAAATGCTGATGTAATCTATGGTGGTGCCGAATATATGCTCACCCAATTTATACAAAGCCATCCGGGTATGATTGATGCAACCACCAGGGTTGAATTGTATAGAAGAGCGGCTGCTATATTAGTCAGGCCAGGGAATCCGAAACACATTGGAACATTGAAGGACCTCACAAAGCCTGGTATCCATATTTTAGACGTGAACGGTGCCGGACAGTTAGGCTTGTGGGAGGATATAGCCGGAAAAGAAAACCTGATAGGTGGTATCCAAAAAAACATCGTAGGCTCTTTCGCCAATACCGCTTTGGGTATTGAAGCATGGAAAACAGACAGCAGCTATGATGCCTGGATCACTTATGCTTCCTGGCATCAAAATCTGAAAGATATAACGCAAGTTGTTGGACTTCCATCGGCCTTACGCTTATACCGTGGTACTCCCGTGGCATTAACTTTAAATAGTAAGCACAGCCAACAGGGAAAGCAGTATATTCAGTTCCTTCAAAGTGTTCAAGGCCATTCGATATTTAAAAAGTGGGGCTGGGAATAGGCTATGCGCAGCAGATCAAAATTGTGGAACGGTATAACCGAAAACAGAAGGTGACGGATTTGAAAGCATTGCTACAGCATGGTGGGTTAATACCGGTCATGCTGTTTTTTACATATATCATTCTTTCAGCGTAATTTCCGTTATCTTTTTATGCAACGTAGCATCAAATAATAAATAACTTTACATTATTGACCATGTAAATTGATGATGAAAATAACGTATTTTAATGACTGATCTTTGATTAACAAAATCAAAAGATCATGAAAACTATACAGAACTTACTCCACCATCAGTTTACAGAAAAAGCAATTGTCTTAGGAGATAAAATCATTAATATAGCTGCGATCATCGCAGTATTTGTATTGTTAGTCTTGCCGTTTGTTTGCGTTAATGATTGTCCGGTTATCTTAAAGTTAGTAAATTAAATTATTCATCATATGTTAGACTTTCGTCTGCAAGTGTTTTATACAGTTGCCAAGAGGCTTAATTTTACCAAGGCATCTGCAGAATTGTTCATTAGTCAGCCTGCTGTAACCAAGCATATTAAGGAACTGGAGGCAACCTATAAAACATCACTTTTTGAGCGAAGCGGAAACAAGAAAACCATCCTGACTCCAGCTGGAGAAATGCTTTTGCAATATACAGACCAGCTACTGAATGTTTATCGCGAACTGGAATATGATATGAATCTGCTAATTAAAAAGCATATTGGTATATTACGTATTGGTGCAAGTACAACTGTGGCCCAATATATTATCCCACCAGTGTTAGCGCAATTTCATAAAAAATTCAAGGAAATACAGGTATTACTGATTACAGGTAATACCGAAGATATTGAACAAGCATTGTTAAACAAAGAAATTGAATTAGGTATCATTGAGGGAATATCCCGTAATCCGCAAATCAAATACCAGGAATTCTTGAAGGATGAACTGGTATTAGTGAGTGCAGGCAATAATCCAACGACCAAAAAAGATACTATTAAACCGGAAGAGTTGAAAAACTACCCTTTGCTTATGCGCGAACCGGGCTCGGGAACTTTAGATGTGATAGCCCAAGCTTTAAAACCGCATGGCATCAAATTAGCCGACCTCCAGATTGAAATACAATTAGGCAGCACAGAAAGTATCAAATCCTATTTACTACACAGTCACTGCCTGGCATTTCTGTCCATACATTCCATTCTAAAGGAACTAAAAAACAATGAATGCAGTATTATTGATATTAAGGGCCTTGCTATTGAACGGCCATTCCATTTTATACAACTGCACGGACAACCATCATCGTTAGCAGAATTATTTATGCGCTTTGCCAGAAATTACAAATAACTTGAATCATTTCAGGTTAACTACTTTTACACCTTTGAACTATTTAGGCGCGTGGAATACTTTGTACAGGTACAGGCCTGGCAGCTGGGGACTTCTTACCGTCCAAACTTTATCCTGGCCATTGATAGCCTAACCCTGAAAATGGAGGGATTGTTCCACAATTTCTCGGAACGGGCCGGCGTGTCGACCACGGTTGGCAGTAAGGACGGGCTACAGGAGGTCTTTGTACATAATGTGCTGGATAACCCTGCGGTTGTGGAGCATTTTAATGCAGATGACCTGCAGTTTTTCAAATACTTTTTCGCCAACGAAGGCGGGCTCAACCTCCGCAATAATGTGGCCCACTCCTTTGGCAAACAAATCGGTTAAAGGGCAAGACTATAATACTTCTGAAACGAGTTGTCAGGTGCCAGATAGTTCTAATCCAATTCATATTTTACCAATTTTTGGGGATCAAAAAAGTGGTTCAGCGGGCCGTGACCTTCTCCGGTTTTTACATCCTTAGCATGATCAATAGCATTTTGAACATATATTTTACTTTTCGATATGGACGTGTTCAGATCATTGCCTAATGCAATGAAAGATGCAATAGCAGATGAGAGGCTGCATCCTGTTCCATGAGTATTGACGGTATCAATAGCTGTCGACCTGAAAATGCGTTCATCGCCATTTTTATCGAGGTAAACATCATACAGGTCAGGTCCCTTTAAATGACCGCCTTTTATCAATACCGCGTTACAACCATATTGCATAATCTGCAAAGCAGCTTTTTTCATATCGCCAATAGTATGGATTTCCATTTCTGCCAGAATTGATGCCTCATCCAAATTCGGGGTAACCATTTTGGCTAATGGAAAGAGTTGTTCTTTCAAGGTTTCTACGGTATTGTTTGCGACCAGGCGGTCGCCGCTGGTAGCTACCATTACCGGGTCCAAAACGACTTGTATACCCAGATATTCCCTTAATACAGAGGCGATGCCGATGGCCAGCTCCGCGCTGTGCACCATACCTATTTTAATAGCCAATGGCTTTAAATCATCCATAACCGCTTTGATCTGCGCTTTGACAAACTCAACCGGGATAGCGTGAATACCGCTAACGCCTAACGTGTTTTGTACCGTAACCGCCGTAATGGCCGTGGTTCCAAAACAACCCAGGGCACTGATCGTTTTCAGATCGGCTTGTATGCCGGCACCGCCGCCACTGTCTGATCCCGCAATGGTGAGTACAACCGGGTATCTGTATTTACTCATAAACTGATCTGTTATTTAAATCACACCGTTTTTCAAACTGTACTTTTCGCCTTTATAAAAAGGCTTCAATAACTGAATAGCCATTTTACTCCGCTGCCCGGTTTGGCAGCAGAATACCAGCTTTTTATTTTTCGGCAATGATGGGATATTATCCTTTAACTCATACAAAGGAATATTGATTCCACCGATATTATAATCTTCAAACTCATAGGTTTCACGTACATCGATAATGTATATTTTATCACGAAATTCTAATAACCAGCTATTCAATTCATCCCTGGTAATCTCATGATTAATTGCTTTGACCGGTGCGGTAACTATTA
>JAQBNY010000326.1 GCA_028288315.1 Mucilaginibacter sp. | reverse complement strand
ATCTATAATGGTATATAACAATCCGCAGCGATCTGTGGAGATAGGTGCCATATTGCCTGAAAAAAAAGGCAAGGGCGATAAGCAGAAAGCTGGCCCGCCTAAAGAAACAGGTAATGCAGGCGGTAAGGATAAATCAAAAGGCAAAGAAGGCGAAAAAGCCACAACCGTACTTTATGTTAACCCCTATACAGGACAGGTGATTGAACAATTCAGCAAAAAGCAATCATTTCTTTTCACAGTTGAGATGCTGCACCGCTTTTTACTGGCAGGTAAAAATAGCGCAGGCGATATGATAGTTGGTTTATCAACCCTGCTTTTCTTGTTTATTTTAATTACAGGTATAATACTATGGTGGCCAAAAACTAAAAATATAATGCGGCAGCGTCTTAAAATTAAGTTTAATGGCAGCGGCAAACGCTTAACCCATGACTTGCATATTGTAACAGGCTTTTATACTTCAATCTTCCTTATCATTATTGTACTAACAGGGTTAGTTATGTCATTCGGCTGGGCTAATAAGGCGTTGTATGTCATTACCGGCTCCGAGCAGCAAAAGGAACAATCCAAAATACCCGAATCTGCTTATCAGGCAGATTTAATACCCATATCAATTGAAGCGGTCCTTAAAACTGTTGCCGGCAAAATCAATGCGTCCGAAACTTACAGCATCCGTACCCCGCGCGATTCTGCCGGTACTTTTAATATCAGCATACTGCAAAAAGGCGCCATGGAGAGTGCATCAGACAGTTACAGCATTGACCAGTATAATAGCAAAATTGTAGCCACACAGTTGTTTGCAGATAAAAGCCTTGGCCAGCGGATACGCGCTTATGTAAAACCTGTACACACAGGCTCGATATATGGCATCCCTACAAAAATAATTAGTTTTATAGTTTGCCTGCTTGCCTGCATATTTCCGGTAACCGGTGTAATGATGTGGCTTAATCGCATGGGCAAAAAGAAAACCAGAATAAGAAAGAGAAGACCCACAAAGAGAAAATTAGCGATAGAATAATAGTGAAGCCCATCTGAATTCGGAGCCGGGCTTTACATCAATGTTATTAAGTTGTTAAGTTAACTAATTTCAACCCCAACGGGGTTAAAGCTTTGTAGAATAAATTCCAAATTATCCGATCCGTGCCGTAGGTACGGAACCTTGTGTTGAATACCTACGGCATGCTAAAAGCACTATTTATATTTCCTACAAAGCTTTTACTCCTAACGGAGTATTTTACTTTTCCTTAAATAATGACATTGAGCTTTACATCCTTTCCAACTGCCAAACATGTCTTTGCGTATGATAGGTAATAAAATACAACCACTCCAATCTGGTAAACGGGCCAAAGCCGGGTATTTCAAACCCGGTACAAACTTCTGTAGGATCATTTGCCTGCATGGCATTTAGTATTTCTTTAGATTGATTTTTGATTCCATCCATCAGCTGCTCTTTATCCAAAGGTTTATCAGATGGTAGTATAAAATCAGGAGATTTCATTTTAATGTTAAAATCAAGAAACATTTTTTTAATAGCTGCTTCCTTTTCACCCGGCTCACGATTAGTGGGTTCAGCTTTCCTGTTTAACAGATCAGGTGTCCCGGCCTGGGCTTTCATAATGTGATCGGTAACCTGCCCGGGTGTCCAGCTACCTTCAAACGGAACTTTATTTAGTTGCTCCGGCTTAAAGCCATCAAGCACAGCCAACAAAAGTTCTATAGTATATCTATACTGATCTATTGCTCTTTTTTCCATAATTTTTAAGGTTAGTTCTTTAATGTTAAAGATACCATCAACTTAAACCAACTAAAGGGGTCAAAAACGGCAATATTAAGGGGTATATACGACATACATAACAAGCCTTCGGTACGTTCATCGAGTCTAAATAAGGTAAAGAGCTAAAAAAATATATATTTGTTTCAAACTATATTTATTATGAAACAGTTAAGATCCTATTTTTTTCCGGTTGTAATTGTATGCGCAGTTGCAGTATTGCCGGCTTGTAAATCAAAAAAGTTAGTTCAAAAACCAGCTCCGGTAGCTGAAACAACACCTGCACCGGCTCCAGAACCTGTACCGGCTCCTGCACCTGCTCCAGAACCTGCACCGGCTCCTGTAGTTGAAAAGCCAGATTATAACTTTAAAAATATCCAGTTTGAATTTAATTCGGGAGTACTGAAAACAGAAGCCTACCCTATTTTGGATAAGGCTGCTGCCGAGATGAAGAAGGACCCATCAGTGAAATTTGTATTAAATGGCAATTCAAGTGCCGAAGGTAGCGATGAGCATAACATGACCTTGTCTGTTGAACGGGCAAACTCTGTAAAAACCTATTTGGTAAACAGCGGTGTTAATATTGATGTATTAACAGCCAAAGGCTATGGCGAAACCAAACCAATAGCTGATAACAAAACTGAAGAAGGCCGGTCTTTAAACCGCCGTGTTGAGATCAAAAAACAATAATAAAAAAGCCCTTGCTCATATGAGCAAGGGCTTTTTTATTATTGTTTTTTGATCTCAACACGGCGGTTTAAAGACCGGCCTTCTTCAGTTTTGTTATCAGCTATTGGTTTGGTTTCGCCATAGCCTTTGGCTGTTAATACATCAATATTAACACCGCTGTTTACCAAATAGGTTTTTACAGAGTTTGCCCGTTCAACAGACAAGGTCATGTTATGCTCATCGCTACCTTCGGCACTTGAATTGCCATTTAATACAAATTTCACTGATGGGTCCTTCTTCATCTCGGCAGCAGCCTTATCCAAAATAGGGTAGGCTTCTGTTTTCAGTACTCCCGAATTAAATTCAAACTGGATATTTTTAAAGTTATAATCTGGCTTTTCAACTACAGGAGCCGGTGCAGGTTCTGGAGCAGGTGCAGGAGCCGGTACAGGTTCTGGAGCCGGTGCAGGTGTTGTTTCAGCTACCGGAGCTGGTTTTTGAACTAACTTTTTTGATTTACAAGCCGGCAATACTGCAACTGCGCATACAATTACAACCGGAAAAAAATAGGATCTTAACTGTTTCATAATAAATATAGTTTGAAACAAATATATATTTTTTTAGCTCTTTACCTTATTTAGACTCGATGAACGTACCGAAGGCTTGTTATGTATGTCGTATATACCCCTTAATATTGCCGTTTTTGACCCCTTTAGTTGGTTTAAGTTGATGGTATCTTTAACATTAAAGAACTAACCTTAAAAATTATGGAAAAAAGAGCAATAGATCAGTATAGATATACTATAGAACTTTTGTTGGCTGTGCTTGATGGCTTTAAGCCGGAGCAACTAAATAAAGTTCCGTTTGAAGGTAGCTGGACACCCGGGCAGGTTACCGATCACATTATGAAAGCCCAGGCCGGGACACCTGATCTGTTAAACAGGAAAGCTGAACCCACTAATCGTGAGCCGGGTGAAAAGGAAGCAGCTATTAAAAAAATGTTTCTTGATTTTAACATTAAAATGAAATCTCCTGATTTTATACTACCATCTGATAAACCTTTGGATAAAGAGCAGCTGATGGATGGAATCAAAAATCAATCTAAAGAAATACTAAATGCCATGCAGGCAAATGATCCTACAGAAGTTTGTACCGGGTTTGAAATACCCGGCTTTGGCCCGTTTACCAGATTGGAGTGGTTGTATTTTATTACCTATCATACGCAAAGACATGTTTGGCAGTTGGAAAGGATGTAAAGCTCAATGTCATTATTTAAGGAAAAGTAAAATACTCCGTTAGGAGTAAAAGCTTTGTAGGAAATATAAATAGTGCTTTTAGCATGCCGTAGGTATTCAACACAAGGTTCCGTACCTACGGCACGGATCGGATAATTTGGAATTTATTCTACAAAGCTTTAACCCCGTTGGGGTTGAAATTAGTTAACTTAACAACTTAATAACATTGATGTAAAGCCCGGCTCCGAATTCAGATGGGCTTCACTATTATTCTATCGCTAATTTTCTCTTTGTGGGTCTTCTCTTTCTTATTCTGGTTTTCTTTTTGCCCATGCGATTAAGCCACATCATTACACCGGTTACCGGAAATATGCAGGCAAGCAGGCAAACTATAAAACTAATTATTTTTGTAGGGATGCCATATATCGAGCCTGTGTGTACAGGTTTTACATAAGCGCGTATCCGCTGGCCAAGGCTTTTATCTGCAAACAACTGTGTGGCTACAATTTTGCTATTATACTGGTCAATGCTGTAACTGTCTGATGCACTCTCCATGGCGCCTTTTTGCAGTATGCTGATATTAAAAGTACCGGCAGAATCGCGCGGGGTACGGATGCTGTAAGTTTCGGACGCATTGATTTTGCCGGCAACAGTTTTAAGGACCGCTTCAATTGATATGGGTATTAAATCTGCCTGATAAGCAGATTCGGGTATTTTGGATTGTTCCTTTTGCTGCTCGGAGCCGGTAATGACATACAACGCCTTATTAGCCCAGCCGAATGACATAACTAACCCTGTTAGTACAATAATGATAAGGAAGATTGAAGTATAAAAGCCTGTTACAATATGCAAGTCATGGGTTAAGCGTTTGCCGCTGCCATTAAACTTAATTTTAAGACGCTGCCGCATTATATTTTTAGTTTTTGGCCACCATAGTATTATACCTGTAATTAAAATAAACAAGAAAAGCAGGGTTGATAAACCAACTATCATATCGCCTGCGCTATTTTTACCTGCCAGTAAAAAGCGGTGCAGCATCTCAACTGTGAAAAGAAATGATTGCTTTTTGCTGAATTGTTCAATCACCTGTCCTGTATAGGGGTTAACATAAAGTACGGTTGTGGCTTTTTCGCCTTCTTTGCCTTTTGATTTATCCTTACCGCCTGCATTACCTGTTTCTTTAGGCGGGCCAGCTTTCTGCTTATCGCCCTTGCCTTTTTTTTCAGGCAATATGGCACCTATCTCCACAGATCGCTGCGGATTGTTATATACCATTATAGAT
>JAQBNY010000197.1 GCA_028288315.1 Mucilaginibacter sp. | reverse complement strand
CGGTTTATGATGGCAGCGGTATTTATCCTGATATTTTTGTTAAGCAGGAGCGTTTTGCTAATGTTACCCAAACACTGGTAAGCAAACTGCTGATATTTGATTATGCTACTTTGTACCGTAACTCGCATCCTAAGCTGGCCGATCCTAAACAGTTAAGTTTAACTGATGCCGAGTACAATGATTTTATAAAATACCTGGCAGGTAAAAATTATACCTACAACACCGTTTCTGAAAAATTACTTACAACCCTTAAAACGGAAGCAACACGTGAAAAGCAATATAACGAAATACAGACCGAGTATGATGCCCTGAAAGCCAAGCTTGCAAGCACCAAAAAGAACGATCTGATAACACATAAGCCCGAAATAAAACAAGTACTGGAGAACGAAATAGCATCGCGGTATTATTATGAGAAGGGCCGTTACGAGGCTAATTTTAAATATGATAAGGAGCTGGCCCAGGCCATAAAAACCATGCAGGATAAAACCCAACTGGCATCCATATTAAAAGGCGAGGGTAATTTTAAAGTTATTGGCAAGCCTGTACTGGCTATGGCTGCTAAAAAAGCCGCTAAAGATACTACTATAGTAGAGCCGTGAAGATTGAGAACTAAGATCAAAGAAACAAGAATTAGGGCTAAAGCATGGATATAAATTCTTGTCCTGTTTCTTGATTCTTGTCTCTTCATTCTCTCCTCACACCTGTAACATCCCTGTTATAATCAAGTTTGGTTAAACTATGGCTGTTAACGGCTGTCATACCTACCAAATACACACAAATTATGAAAAAGATACTTTTAACAGCAGCAATATTCGTTAGTCTTTTAACAGTTAAACAGGCAAATGCGCAAATTCACATTAGCTTAAACATTGGCAGCCAGCCCGAGTGGGGTCCAACCGGTTATGACCATGCAGACTATTACTACATGCCTGATATTGATACCTATTATGATGTGCCAGCACATCAATATGTATATTTAGAGAACAATGGCTGGGTACGCCGGGCATCATTGCCGCCACGTTACAGAAGCTATAACCTTTATAGTGGTTATAAAGTAGTGGTGAATGAACGCAACCCGTGGTTGCGCGACGATTTATACCGCTCAAGATATGCGAATTACAGAGGCCGTACCGGGCAAACTATCATTCGTGATAGCCGGGATGCCAAATATCGTAATCATTGGGCTGGTGACCGTCAAGAGGTACGTAATGACCGCAGGGAAGTACGTAATGACAGAAAAGAACTGCGTAATGACAGGAAAGATAACCGCCAGGACCGCAAAGATGACCGTAAGGATAACAAACACGACCGTTCGTAATATAAAAATGAATAAAAAAGCAGGCTCCAAAAGGGGCCTGTTTTTTTGTGTTGTAACTTTAAATCAAGTCCAAATTTCAGGTGCTTTCTATAAACGCATCTATTGCCGCTGTTGCCATTTCATACCGATTGGGGCCTGTGCCTGATATAAGTACGTAATTAGCGTTTATATCAGTTAATTCTTTATGCCAAACGGCCATGAAATGTTCGCGCATGTGCGGAAAATCGCGAAGTGGATCATCCTGCCAGGGTAAATCAATGTTTAAGAGCAGGTACAAGTCATAATGGTGTTTAGGTAATTCGTCCAGCACTTCCTGTGGCGAGCGGCCAAACATTTGATCGCTCCATATTTTTACGGTAATGAAAGTGGTATCACAGATCAGTATCTTATCTGCCTTTGGCATAAGTTCTTTTTCCAGTTCTATCTGTCCGTAAAACATATTTATCTCGTCCTGCCAGGTAGGGGGGGCGGTAAGCTTAGCGCAATAGTCGCGGGCGTACTCAGGTACCCAAACCGTATTATAATAATTGGCCAAATAAGCAGACATGGTAGATTTACCTGTTGACTCCGGGCCTACTATAGCTATTTTTTTAATTGCAGATTTTGAATTTTCAATTTCGGATTTACTCATCAATTTCTTGTGTCTTGATTCTTATTTCTTGCTTCTAAAACCCAATCCTTTTTCCAGTCAATGTATCCCATAAGGGCAATACCTACATATATAGCGTACATTACCGCGGTAAGGTGTAGTTCTTTATAAATGTATACACCTATATAAATAATATCTACAAAAATCCATATAAGCCAGTTCTCTATTACTTTTCGTGCTAAAAGCACTTGCGCAACAAGGCTGCAGGCAGTACAAAAGCTGTCAATATATGGGTACGATGCCGTGGTGTATTTTAATAGCGATCCTAAAATGAAAGTAAACAGCAGTATAGCCGGTATAGCAATCATTATTTCTTTTTGGGTGATGCGTGTTACAGGAGGCTTTTTACTACTGGCGGGTTTCTTGCTCCAATAATACCAGCCATAAATGTTCACTACAAAAAAATATATCTGCAGGCCCATATCTGCAAAAAGTTTCGCCTCAAAAAAAATGAAAATATAAATGGTAACACTAATGATGGCAAGGGGCCAGTTCCAAATATTGTTAATGGCTGCCAGGTAAACGCACAATAAGCCGGTTATTACACCAATTATTTCCAGCCAGGTTTGATGCTGCCACCAATCCTGCAGCATATGTACAATTTGCATGGCGTAAATATAAGTTTTTGGTTCTATCCTCACGTCATTGCGAGGTGCGAAGCAATCGTCGACATGCTAATCCATTATGCAAAGTTGTTCACTTTTATATCGAAGATTGCTTCGTACCTCGTAATAACGGGCCGGTGGCCTACCAGATCTTAACCCGCTTTGCCGGATCTAACCACATCTTGTCGCCTTTTTTTATTTTAAAGGCTTCATAAAATTCGGGCACATCGGTAAATGGACCGTTTACGCGCATAAAGCCGGGTGAATGTACATCTACAAGTAACTGGTTTGATAGTGCTTCTTTCCTATCATGCCCCAGCCAGCCTAAGGCATAACCCATAAAGTAGCGTTGTGTTGGCGTTAAACCGTTTATAGTTTTACCCTCTTTATATTGCTTGGTTTTTTTGAAGGCATCAAGCCCAATTACTATACCGCCCAGGTCGGCAATGTTTTCGCCAAGGGTTGCTTTGCCATTAACATGTAAATCGTTCACCTTGTAACCATTAAACTGCTCAATCAGCATTTGCGCACGCTGAGCAAATTTTACAGAATCCTGTGCCTGCCACCATTCTTTGAGATTTCCTTTTTCGTCGTACTGGCGGCCCTGATCATCAAAGCCGTGGGTAATCTCATGCCCTATGGTTGAGGCCGCGCCATAGCCATACACAACCGCATCATCAACGTTTGCATCTACAGCGCCCGGTATCATAAATATAGCCGCCGGTAATACTATCTCGTTATTTGACGGATTATAGTAAGCATTATATGTTTGCGGTGTCATACCCCATTCGGTACGGTCAACCGGTTTTCCTAATTTATCCGCATTAAATTTATGCGCGAATTTGCTGCCGCGAATTACGTTTTGCACGTATGATAATCTGTCAATATCTAAGCTCGAATAATCTTTCCAATGATCAGGAAAGCCAACCTTGGGATATACTTTTGCCAGCTTACCATAAGCACGTTCCTTTGTTTTAGTGCTCATCCAGTCCAGCTTTTCAATATGTTCTTTAAAAGTGGAGCGTATAGCCTCAACCATATCGGCATAACGCTTTTTGGTTTGATCCGGGAAATATTCCTTTACAAATATTTGCCCAAGCACCTCGCCCATTAAAGCATTCTCAATATCCAGCACTTGTTTCCAGCGTGGTAACTGCTCTTTACGGCCTGATATTACGGTGCCATAAAATCTAAAGTTCTCATCAACCATAGCTTTAGCCAAATACGGGCTAAATTCGCTTACAATGTTTTTGCGCAGGTAGTTCTTCCAATCGTCGATACTATATTTAGTAAGCGCGGTATTTACTGCCCGGTAATATTCAGGCTGGCCAACTATAACCGTATCTACGTTCTTGTAATCCATTTTTTGGAATGTAGTTTTCCAATCTACAAGCGGAGCAAGTTTAGTTAAACCGGCAACAGGCATTTTGTTATAATTGCGATATGGATTGCGCAGGTCTTCCAGTTTGCGTGAGCTATCTGCTAAAAATTTTTCAAGCTCATAGGTTTTTTGGGTAGCCGCTTTGGCAGCATCATCGGTATATCCTAAAAATTTAAACAACGCAGGCATGTGCTTTTGCTGGTAATCATTACGTACCGCGGCTGTATGCTCATCGGTGTTATAATAATAATCGCGGTTAGGTAAGCCAATGCCACTTTGATAAAGCTGCAACATTATTTTATCACTATTGCGGTCGTCTTGCGAGGCATAAGCACCAATAGGGGTTTTTACACCAATGGTTTCCAGGTAGGCAAACTCTGCAACCAGGGCTTTAACATCCTTTATATTGTCAACCTTAGCCAGTTCGTCTTTTAGTGGATTTAAACCCTGCTTTTCAATATTAACGGTATCCATACCGCTATAATAAAAATCGCCAATTTTTTGGGTATTGGTACCTTTAGCAGCATTCTCCTTTAAAGCATCTTCGTTAATTTTTTTCAATTTAGTGCGCAAGTCTTCCTGTACCAGGTTGCCTATGCCCCATGACGAGTATGCCCCCGGAATTGGGTTTTCTTTTAACCATTTACCATTCGCGTACAAAAAGAAGTCATCTCCAGGCTTGGCTAATTTATCCATGTTTTTTATTAACGGATCATTTGCCTCGTAGGTTTTGGTCATATCTTGCTTGCAAGAACTTAACCATAAAGCAAATACAGCGCAGGCTGCAACAGCACTCAAAGGAATTTTTTTCATTATTATTTGTATTAAATTAAATACAGCACGTGTATTGAAAAACAGAAATTATAAATTTCTATACGCTACAATTTATCAATTTTTCCTGAAAATGAGGTTAATGCAGCGCTAAAACAAAAAATCTTCAAATTATTTATTCAAAATGCCATTATGCCAGTGGTTCAGGCATAAACGTAAAAAAAGTGGCTTAGCTTTTGTTAAAACTAAGTGGTCCTGCATACATCTTTGAAAGAAATAAATACATCTACCTGTAAAAAACTTTTTCGATGTCAGGCATAATTTTGAATTCTCAGTTGCCCAAGTTGAGATGAACATGTTCTTTTATTTTGGGTTTAATCAATAGTTTAAATTAATTAGGGGAAAAGGGAGCTTCAAAAAGGCTCTCTTTTTTTGTTATGATATTTTTGCTATGCATGCATAATATTTATAACTTTATTTTCTCAATTATAGCCCATGCATTTTGAACTTACAGAAGAACATTTAATGATACGCCAGGCGGCTCGTGATTTTGCACAAACCGAATTAAAGCCTGGCGTAATAGAACGCGACGAACACCAAAAATTTCCGGCAGAGCAAATAAAGAAACTGGGCGAACTGGGGTTTTTAGGAATGATGGTATCGCCGGACTACGGCGGCAGCGGCATGGATGCCATATCATATTGTATTGTAATGGAAGAGCTGTCAAAAGTTGATGCATCTGCCTCAGTTGTGGTATCAGTAAATAATTCGCTGGTTTGCTTTGGGTTGGAAAAATATGGCAGCGAGGCACAAAAACAAAAATATTTAGTGCCGTTGGCCAAAGGCGAAGTAATAGGCGCATTTTGCCTGAGCGAGCCCGAGGCCGGTTCTGATGCTACATCACAGAGAACTACTGCCATTGATATGGGCGACTACTATTTGCTTAACGGAACCAAAAATTGGATCACCAACGGTAACAGTGCATCTACTTATATTGTAATGGCGCAAACAGATCCGTCAAAAAAGCACAAAGGCATAAACGCCCTGATAGTTGAAAAAGGCATGGAAGGGTTTACCGTTGGTGCCAAAGAAAATAAACTGGGTATCCGTGGGTCTGATACACATTCGTTAATGTTTACTGATGTTAAAGTGCCAAAAGAAAACCGCATTGGCGAGGATGGCTTTGGGTTTAGATTCGCTATGTCTACACTTGAAGGAGGGCGTATAGGTATTGCTTCGCAGGCATTGGGTATAGCTGCCGGCGCTTATGAATTATCAGTACAATATGCTAAAGAACGTAAAGCATTTGGTAAAACCATTGCCGATTTGCAAGCCATTCAATTTAAATTGGCAGATATGGCTACCGAAATTGAGGCGACCCGCTTGCTTTGCTACCGCGCTGCCTGGTTAAAAGATAACGGACTGCCTTATGCACAGGCAAGTTCAATGGCTAAGCTATTTGCATCAGAAACTGCTATGCGCACAACTATTGAGGCGGTGCAAATACATGGTGGCTATGGCTTTGTAAAAGAATACCATGTTGAGCGTATGATGCGCGATGCCAAGATTACCCAAATATATGAGGGTACGTCTGAAATTCAGCGTATTGTCATATCCCGCGAAGTTTTGAAATAGTTAAGCAGTTTTGCTACTTTTGGAAAGTATATAAAATTAGTAGACTTTATACATGATAAAGAAGATAATATTTAGCGCGGTAGTACTTGCCACGCTTACTCAAATAAGCATAGCACAAACCAAACTTAAAACAGGCATATGGCGTGGAGCTTTAAAAAACGCGGCAGGGCAGGAAATCCCTTTTAATTTTGATGTGACCAATACGGGCAACAAGCAGGAACTGGCCATTATTAACAGTACTGAGCGTTTTAAGGTAACCAATGTAACCGGAAAGGGCGATTCGGTATTTATTAAAATGCCGCTGTTTGATTCGGAGTTTAAACTAACACAAACCGGCGATAAACTACAGGGCCAGTTTATAAAACACCTGGCAGATAAGGATGTGCCGGTGGAATTTACGGCTACTGCGGCTACCCCTTACCGTTTTTTTAAGGATGCTGAAAAGCCAGCGTTTAATGTAACCGGCCGCTGGTCGGCTATTATGGGTGAAGGCGATGGCAGGGATACTACCGTTGGCGAATTCAAGCAAGCCGGGGCAAAAGTAACCGGTACATTCTTAACCACAACCGGCGATTATCGCTTTTTAGAAGGTACTGTAGCCGGCAACCAGCTTTACTTATCCTGCTTTGATGGCGGTCATGCGTTTTTATTTACTGCTAAAATTGAAGACGACAATACTTTATCAGACGGGAAATTTTACTCAGGTGCTACCGGTATTGATGTTTGGACAGCCGTAAGGAGCGAGTACGCCAAACTGCCCGATGCCTATTCACTAACGGCCTTAAAGCCGGGTTATAAAAAACTCGACTTTAACTTTAAAGACCTTACTGGTAAGCCGGTATCATTAAACGATGACCGCTTTAAAAACAAGGTAGTCATTGTGCAGATATTAGGATCATGGTGCCCAAACTGCATGGACGAAACTGCTTACATGGTTAACTATTATAAAAAGTATCATCCCAAAGGGGTAGAGATTGTGGGTCTTGCGTATGAGCGTACCACAGATTTTGGAAGATCACAAAAAACGCTGGCACAGTTAAAGAACCGTTTTGACATTAAGTATCCTTTATTGATAACAGGTTACACTAGCAATAAATTGGAAACTGCCAAAAGCCTGCCAATGCTATCTAAGATTGTGGGCTTCCCTACAACTATTATAATAGATAAAACCGGCGATGTGCGCAAGATACATACAGGGTTTAGCGGCCCGGGAACTGGCAATTATTATACAGAATTTATTAGCGAGTTTGAAAAGCTGACAGATGACCTGCTGGCCGAGAAGTCGAAATAAAACCCTTTGCTTAAATCTTTTTTAAAGTAGTTAGGCTCCTTATTCTGCTTTATTATAGCATGTAACTTTATTTAACTGCAGATTATAGGCTGACCGCTGCAGTAGATAAGGTTTCCAAACAATTTTATCTCTAAATTGTCTTAGCAATACCTTAGCACTGTATCATGAAAAAAACTTTTCTTACGGCCTGCTTTCGCTTTTTAGTAACATTGCACAAAATTTAGAATTGACAGCCGCCGCCAAAAAATTATTCTCCTACCTGCTTAAAGCAACTATACTTGTCTTAGCATTCGGGTTTATTTACCATCAGTTTTTAAATAAGAATGAAAATCTGAGGCAATTTAAGCTGCTGATTAAGCAAATAAGCAGTAATCAGGTAGTTTTTACTCTAACAGTAGTAGTATTACTAATGATGCTGAACTGGCTGTTAGAAAGCCTTAAGTGGCAATACCTGTCGCGCAGGTTAGCCCGTATTACTGTATGGGAGGCAGTTGAAGCCGTTTTTTGCGGATTAACCTGGGCAATTTTTACGCCCAACAGGGTTGGCGAATATGGAGGGCGGGTAATGTTTTTGCCTAATCGTAAACGTATCCATGGTGTTTTTGCCATGGCTGTTGGCTCCTTCGCTCAAAATGTTATCACTAATATTACCGGGCTGCTGGCTTCATTGTGGTTTATTTATTATTTTCTTGAATTAAATACCTGGGCATTCATTGGCATAACAGTGCTTTCGCTCGCATTTTTAGGGATATTGCTGGTTTTTTATTTTAATATTAAATGGCTGGTTACGGTGTTAAACCGCATTAGGTTTCTTAAAAAATATCATCGCTTTTTTGATATTATGGGGCGTTATAATTTTAACGAGTTGCTGTTAGTTATTGGCTATAGCCTGGCGCGTTTTTTTGTTTTTACATTCCAGTATTACCTGGTAATCCATTTGCTGCTACCTAACATACCTTTCTTTGAAATGATAATGACGGTTATCGTGTTCATTTTTATCCAATCGGCACTGCCCTCGCTTGATTTGCTTGACATTGGTGTGCGTAGTTTTACCGCGGCACACTTATTTTTATACATTACCAATCAGCAAATAGCTATAATTGCAGCTGTATCTGCTATATGGCTTATTAACTTAATTATTCCGGCTATATTGGGATCTGTATTTGTTTTAAAACTGAAATTCTTTGATCGCACTGCATAGTATAATTTCTTTGTTGCTAACTGGTTTGTACCTGTTGGTTGTAATCTATTTAATAAAAGGATGGTCTGCCTTAAGGCGGCCAAGTATTAAGGATGCAAGTTTATCTACTAAGGTAACCATACTTATAGCTGCCCGGGTTGAGGAAGAACGCATCCGTTATACCATTGAAGATATTATAGCACTGGATTATCCCAAGCATTTAACAGAAGTAATTATTGTTGACGACCACTCAACAGATAATACTGCAGATATTATTAGAAGTTATGCGGCAGATGGTATTCAACTAATGCAGTTAAAGGCAGATAAGCCACTAAACTCTTACAAGAAAAAGGCAATAGCCGAAGCGATTGGCCGTTCAAAAGGAGATTTAATGGTAGCTACCGATGCAGATTGCCGCATGGGGCCACAATGGTTATCATCAATAGTTGGTTACTATGAAACCCATAACCCGGTAATGATATCATCGCCGGTAACCTATTTTGAAGAACGTTCTTTATTTGAGCGACTGCAAACGCTTGAGTTTTCATACTTGATAGGTATTGGTGCCGCCTTTATAGGCAACGGCAAGGCATCTACCTGTAACGGTGCCAACCTGGCCTACCGTAAAGATGTTTTTTATCAAGTGGGAGGCTTTAAAGGGATAGATGACCTCGCATCTGGCGATGATGAATTGCTGTTGCAAAAGGTTGCAGTACAATATCCTAACCAGATAGCGTTTTTTAAAAGCCCACAGGCAATAGTTTATACACATGCCAAACACACCCTACAGGAATTTTTACAGCAAAGACGCAGATGGGCATCAAAATCAACCCGTTATAAAGATAAGAAGATAGTGGCACTGGCTGTTGGTATCTGGCTATTCAATCTCTCTCTTATAGTGAATGCTTTATTGGGGTTTTATAATGTTTACTTTTTAAAGCTTTTTTTAATACAGTTTCTGTTAAAATTTGTGTTTGAGGCGGCGTTTTTAATACCCATCACTAATTTTTTTAAAAGGACAAATTTGATTGCATTGTTAATTATATTAGCCCCTATACATATTATTTACTTTGTGTATGTGGGTTTAATTGGTAACACACGCAAGTATGCCTGGAAGGGCCGGATTGTCAAATAGTAGTTTTTTTTTAAAATCCATGCAGAAAAAGGACCTCATTGGTTATTAAATGGAATTATTCGCTACTTTAGGCTGGCTAAAAAATAATGCAAAACAATAATAATAGTTCAGGTGAAGATGAATTAATACGACTGCTGCTTAAAAGGCAGTCGGAATTAAACTCGTTATTAGA
>JAQBNY010000253.1 GCA_028288315.1 Mucilaginibacter sp. | reverse complement strand
TTTTAAGAAGCCTTCTCAACAACAGAATCAAACCGGATAACTGATGTAATACCTTTTACCTGTAATATTTTTTTGATCAGGTTATCGAGGTGTTCGGTATCATTTACATATACCATTATTGATCCTTCAAAGATACCGTTGTCGCTATCAACCGTTATAGAACGAATGTTTACCTTAAAATCAGTAGATATTACGGTGGTTAATTTGTTTATTAAACCAACATCATCAATGCCTGTAATACGCAGACCGGTTAAAAATGCTAATTCAAGCTGTTTGGTCCATTTGGCCTTAACAATGCGGTAACCGTAGTTGGCCATTAGTTTGGCCGCGTTAGGGCAATTTGTACGGTGGATCTTAATGCCATCGCTAACCGTTACAAAGCCAAATACATCATCGCCAGGAATAGGGTTACAGCAATTAGCCAGTTTATAATCTATCTTTTGCAAATCCTCGCCAAAAAGCAATACATCGCTATCTTTGGTTTTGATGTTACGTACAAGGCTTTGCAGCTGTTCGGTATCAATTTTATCTTGCGGTTTATTCTCAATTACTTTTTCTGATGCCAGGTACTCCTTCAGGTCCTTCATGTCAATAAAGCCCTTTGCCACATTAAAGAACAGATCCTGAGTAGAGGGAAGCTTAAAGTAATAGCTTAGCTTGTGAATATTTTCGGAGTTGTAAGTGATTTTGAGGGATTTCAGCTTACGTTCCAGTATTTCCTTGCCATCATCGGCTATTTTACGCTTCTCTTCTTTTAAGGCCGATTTTATTTTAGCCTTAGCCTTTGCTGTTACCACAAAGTTTAGCCAGTCCTCTTTAGGTGTTTGCTTACCCGAAGTGATGATCTCAACCTGATCGCCATTTTGTAGTTTATAACTTAGTGGTACCAGTTTATGGTTTACCTTGGCACCAATGCAGCTTGCACCTACATCTGTATGTATTTCAAAAGCAAAGTCAAGTGCTGTGGCGTTTAGCGGTAATTGTATCAATGCACCTTTAGGTGTAAAAATGAATATTTCATCACTGAACAGGTTCATCTTAAAATCATCCAAAAAGTCAAGCGCGTTCGAATCGGGGTTTTTGAGCATGTCACGTACTTTTTGCACCCATTGGTCTAAACCACTGTCTGTTGATGATTCCTTGTATTTCCAGTGAGCTGCAAAACCCTTTTCGGCAATCTCATTCATGCGTTTGGTACGTATCTGTACCTCAACCCATTGCCCGCGCGGGCCCATAACGGTGGTATGTAATGACTCGTAACCATTTGCTTTAGGCGATGAAATCCAATCGCGCAACCTATCCGGATTAGGGCGATAAAGGTCTGTAACTATAGAGTATGCTTTCCAGCAATCGGCCTTTTCATTTTCAGGTGTGCTGTCCAATATTATTCTAATAGCAAACAGGTCATACACTTCCTCAAAAGGGATAGACTTTTTCTTCATCTTATTCCAAATGGAATGGATGGATTTTGGCCGGCCAAATAGCTCGGCATGTAAGCCCTGGCCTTCTATCACTTTATTAACCGGCTCAATAAAATCACGGATGAATTTTTCGCGTTCCGCCTTTTTTTCGTTCAGTTTATTTTTGATAAAAGAATATGTTTCCCTTTCCATATATTTCATGGAAAGGTCCTCCATTTCTGACTTTATGGCATATAAGCCCAGTCGGTGCGCCAATGGGGCATACAGGTACACCGTTTCTGATGAGAGTTTTAACTGCTTATCGCGCGGCATAAACTCCATTGTCCGCATGTTATGCAGTCTGTCGGCCAGTTTTATCAGTATTACCCTTACATCATCAGCTAGTGTAAGCAGCATTTTACGAAAGTTCTCGGCTTGTAATGAGCTATTGGTATCAAAAACGCCTGATATTTTGGTTAAGCCATCAATAATTTTTGCAACTTTTTTACCAAATTCAAGCTCAATATCTTCAAGGGTAACATCTGTATCTTCCACCACATCATGCAGTAAGGCACATACAATTGATGTGGTGCCCAAACCTATTTCTTCGGCGGCTATTTGTGCAACGGCAATAGGATGGTATATATATGGCTCGCCGCTTTTACGGCGCATATCTTTATGGCTCTCCAAAGCCATATCAAAAGCCTTGCGTATCATACGTTTATCGCCCTTTTGCAAGGTAGATTTGCTTGCACGCAAGAGTGTACGGTATCTTTTTAGTATCTCTTTCTTCTCGGCTTCCAGGTCAATCACTAAATCTTTCATATCTCAGCGTTTGTTCTACTATCTTTAACCTGTAACAATTTTTATTATTGCAGTTTAATATAAAATAACAAAATAAATTGCGTTAATTTTGTACCAGGTAAAAATATGAAATTTATTACTTTAATGCTTCTGTTTTGTTGTACGCTGGCTATAGCTAATGCCCAGGACGATAAACGGGCAGCATCAGTTATTCTGGGCAAAAATGATACCGTTAAAACGTACCTGACAAAGCTTGATGGTGAGCTGGTCCCCTGGATTGTATTGCCCGAAGTAGTCATTGTTGATACACGCATTTTTGCGAGTGCGCAGGACCGTGCAAATTACTTTCGCTTAAAGTATAATATTATGAAGGTTTTGCCATATGTGCGTTTTGCCGGGGCAAGATACCAGAAATTACAACGAGACCTGGCCCTTACCGGGGATAAGAAACAACAAAAGATATTAATTAAAGCTTGCGAAACTGAGGTGAAGGGTTTGTTTAATAAAGAAATAAAAAACCTAACCATTGACCAGGGCGAGATTTTAATAAAGCTGATTAACCGCGAAACCGGTAATACCAGCTATGATATGCTGAAGGAATTAAAAGGTGGCTTTAAGGCTTTTGTTTTCCAATCTGTGGCCAAAGTATTTGGGCATAATTTAAAAGAGACCTATGACCGTGATGAGCAACGCGATATTGAAACAATACTGCAGCAGGTAGGTTATGTATCCATGCAAAATTAATAATGGATAACAAAAGCATCTACCAATTCAACGTTGATAAAATAAATGGTGAGCACATTACTTTATCTGATTATAAAGATAAAGTATTGCTAATAGTGAATATTGCCTCGCAATGCGGCTTTACCCCGCAACTGAAAGACCTCGTAAACTTGAAAAGTGAATTTGCCGGTAAGGATTTTGAGATACTGGCTTTCCCATCAAATGATTTTGGCGGACAGGAGCCTTTAGAGGGCGTGGCAATTGAGCAGTTCTGTAACAATTACGGTAGCAATTTTCCAATATTTGATAAGATAAGGGTACGCGGCCCATATGCTAACCCACTTTATAAGTTTTTGACCGATAAGAAAGAGAACGGTGTTTTAAGCTGCACTCCACGCTGGAACTTTCATAAGTTTTTAGTTAATAGAGCCGGTGCGGTTGTTGATTATTTTTACCCCTTCACCAACCCCACATCTTCCAAGATCAGGAAAAAAATTCAGCGCCTGTTATCTGCTGATCAATAATCATTTAATTCTGTTTATGTTAAAATTAGATATTTTAGTTTTACCGGTACACCCGGACGATGCCGAACTGGGTTGTGCAGGTGTTATTTTAAAACATGTTGCACTTGGCCATAAGGTAGGTATAATTGATATTACACGTGGCGAGTTAGGTACCCGGGGTACTGCCGAGATTCGCGATCAGGAAGCAGCAAAAGCTGCGGAAATATTAGGTATAGCTGTACGTGAAAATTTAGAACTGCCTGATGGTTTTTTCACCAACACCCAAGAGTATCAATTAAAAGTTATTGAGGCCATACGTAAATATCAGCCCGAAATTATTATTACAAATGCCTATCATGATCGCCACCCTGATCATGGCCGTGCTAATGAACTGGTTGAAACCGCTTCGTTTTTAGCAGGCTTGCGCCGTATTGAAACCAGCCACAACGGCAAACCACAGGAAGCATGGCGACCTAAGCAAGTATTGCACTTTATTCAGGACCGCTACATTC
Source organism: Mucilaginibacter sp. (assembly GCA_028288315.1). Lineage (GTDB taxonomy): Bacteria > Bacteroidota > Bacteroidia > Sphingobacteriales > Sphingobacteriaceae > Mucilaginibacter. The sequence goes on along the minus strand of JAQBNY010000253.1, from coordinate 4,316 downwards.
AACCAGATATTGTAATTGATGTAACACCCTACTGGGATAAAAAGGTTGAAAGCATTTATGCCTATGCCTCACAGTTCCACAACCCAGAGTGGAACGAGGATGAGCCACAAACCTACATCTCATCGCCAGAATTTTTACAAATAATTGAAGGCCGTGCAAGAGAGTTGGGTAAAAGCATCCAGGTTAAATACGCCGAAGGTTTTACTTCTCGTAAAATTTTAGGGGTAGATAATTTGTTTGATCTTAAATAGATAGCGCGGTAATCAGGGTATTTATAAAATAAAAAAGGCCCCGAATTTCGGAGCCTTTTTTTGATTAAACCGCTACGTATTCGAAGCGGTTGTTTTCATTGCTTCTTTCCCTTTTTAGCTTGTTTTCTTTGGCAAGCTTTAACAAGATGCCTGATAGCTCAGATGTTTTAAAGTCAGAATTAAAATTATCCTTGCAATAATCTGCTATTGAAGATATTGAATGTGGTTGTGTAAAAAAGTCGCCGGCAAGTAACTGATTTAATACTTTAGTAGCACCTGGTTTTTTACGGCCTTGTTGTGATGGTTGTTGCCTATCATTACCAGTTCTTGATCTACGGACTTTTTTATTGAAAACTTCAGATCCTTCCGTTTCTAACTTCTCTGTTTCCATGATCTCGTCTAAAAGTCTGTCGACTACACGCACTTGTACAGCCTCAGACTGGAAAGAATTAACAACCTCAGCAATCTCTGTAAGTTGCTTTTTTAATTTTTCAATTTGTCTGTTCATTATAATGTAAATATCCCCTTGTATATATTGTAATATGTGTTTGCAACTATATTTTGAGTATTGAATAACTTATTTAATAGTTAATAATACAATATATAAACGCTGCGATACAATTATAGTATATAGTAAATAAAAAAAGCACCTGTTTAGTTTTAAAACAGGCACTTGTAGCGATATTATTACATTTTTATTATAGTACAGGCAGTGTATTTTGCAGCATTTCTAAGCCTTCATCAATATTTTGATTCTCAATAATAAGTGCTGGCCTAAAGCGTATAGTTCGCTCACCGCACCCTAAATACATAATATTATTTTCTAATCCATAGTTAATAAAAGCGTCGCGTGTTTGCTTATCAGGAAAGTCAAACGCGGTGAGCAAGCCCTTGCCACGTACATTTGTTATAAGGCTATTTTTAGCTGCAATATTCTTTAATCCGGTTTGAAGATATTCGCCGGTTTGGGCGGCTTTTTCGCATAGACCATCTTCTTCAATTATCTCTAATATTTTTGATGAGCGCACCATATCAACTAAACTGCCTCCCCATGTAGAGTTAATGCGCGATGATACTTTAAATACATTGTTCTCTATCTCATCAACCTTTTTACCTACCAGTATACCGCATACTTGCATTTTTTTACCAAATGCTAAAATATCAGGCCTTGCTTTTTCGCCAAAGTGCTGGTGCAACCAAAATTTACCACTTAAGCCAACGCCGGTTTGTACCTCGTCATAAATTAGCATGGCCTCGTTCTCATCAGCCAAAACCCGCAGTTGTTCTAAAAATTCCTGGCGCACGTGCTTGTCGCCGCCTTCAGATAATACAGGCTCAATAATAATAGCACATACATCGTCTTTGTTATCTGCAAATGCCTTTTTAATTTCTGCAATAGATTTTGCTTCACGGCTCAATAAGTCATCAAGGTTGCTTTCATTAAGCGGGAAATAAATCTCTGGAATTGATACTCTTGGCCAATTAAACTTAGCAAACCATTTGGTTTTAACCGGCTGGGTGTTGGTAAGGCTTAATGTATAACCAGACCGACCATGAAAAGCATGCTCAAAATGGATTACCTTAAAACCCTTTTCGCTGGTATGTCCTTTTGCAAAGTTCTTTTGTACTTTCCAATCCATTGCCACCTTTAATGCGTTCTCAATAGCTAATGTGCCGCCAGATATAAAAAAGGCATGGGGCAGATAGTCCGGTATGCCTACGCGCGAAAAAGTTTCCAGGAACTGGGCGTATTGTTCTGTATAAATATCAGAGTTGGATGGATTGGTTAATGCTGCTAGTAACAGGTTCTTTTTAAAAACCTCATCATTAAGCATCTTTGGATGATTATAACCCAAAGGGACGGAGGCAAAGCAAGTGAAAAAATCTAACAATGTGCGGTTATTCTTGGCATCGTAGATGTGAACACCCTGGCTTTTTTCCATATCAAAGGTGAGGTCGAAGCCATCAGCCAAAATATGTTTACTTAAAGAAGCTTGAACATTTTGCGGAGTTACTTGCAATTTATACATAGGAAACTGGTTTGTAACAAATCTACTAAAAAGCCCTAAATATCAATAATTTAAAGGTTTTTGAACCGATTGGAAAAAAAGTAACTTTAAATAAACTAAACATAGTTTTTGAACTGAACATGCAAATAGTTCAGCAAGTAGGAGCGAAATATTTATAATGTTTTACTGTTTTTAATCATGAAGCCTTCTTATCAGGAGGTTGGATCAGGATGCAAACTTATCCTTCATCCCCAACAAGCCCCAAATACCGCCAGTATGTATTGCCAATATTTTACTGCCGGGTTTAAAATGATCTTTTGCGGCAAGGTCATATAAGGCATAAAGCATTTTACCTGTGTATACCGGCTCAATGAGGATACCGGTATCGGTTACAAATTGTTTAATGAAGTTAATCAGCTCATTGGTGGTTTTACCATATCCGCCAAAATGGTAACCGGTGTGCAATTGATAATTTGTGGGCGCGGTTAAAAACTTATCTATCTCGTCCTTTATAAAATCACCATTTTTAAATACCGGTATAGCGTTGAATTGGGTAGATAAGTTGTGCTGGGCCAAACCATTAATTATACCCGCCGCTGTAGTGCCGGTGCCGCAAGCGCAAAATATATGGTCATAGTTTTGGGTAAGTTCATTTACTAATTCGCTGCAACCCTGGGCAGCTTCGGGCGATGCGCCGCCTTCATCAATAAAAAAGGCATCGGTATCATCAGTAAAGTATTTTTTGAACAATGCAGGCTTATCACGGTAACTTTCGCGGTTGGTAAATATTAATTGCATGCCATGCAATCGGCATAAGAACAGGGTGTTGTTTTGCACTTCTTCTCCGCGTACTATCCCCGTTGCCTTAAAGCCAAACCTTGCAGCTGCCGCCGCGGTTGCCAGTAAATGGTTAGAGTATGCCCCGCCAAATGTAACCAGGTGAGTTTTATTCTGGGTTTGTGCCTGTAACAGAAGGTATTTTAATTTGCGCCATTTATTGCCCGATATAATAGGGTGTATCATATCGTCGCGCTTAATAAAAACCTCCAGCCCTTTATTATCAAATAATATATTTTTAATTTGATGAACAGGGCTGGAGATTTCTAAATCAATATTCATTAAATGTATTAAAAGCCAAAACCTATTCCGGCGTTAACAGATTGATATTGCGCAATGCTGTAAGAAGCATAGATGCGGAATACGGCTAAATTTAACTGGAATCCTAAATCTGTGCGCATGCCATTGATGCTTTTTTCATTTATAGTTACAGGATTGGTATAGGTAACATATCTCGGTCCACCAATAAGCGAACTTGATGATGATACAGGATAATTGCCTATTGCACCAATACTTGTGTTAGCAGAATTATAGCCCACAGATAAAAATGGAGTGAAGAAAAGTAATTTTTTAGATATAATAGCCTGTGCCATAAAGCTATTGAAATGGCCCTCAATGCGCTGATTTGAAAAATCAGTACTTTGCTGTGCATTTGCTGGCTGCGCATTAGCCGAAGGCTGTACATTAACAGGTATATTAAGATTTAAACGACTATAACCAAATGCTACGGCCAGGTCAAACGGTACTACAGTTGCCTTTTTGCCCAAAATGTCATGCATTAAATTATGTTTTAACCCCAAACCAAACATTGAAACCGATCCCAGGCTACTGCCTAAACTAATGCTTGGTATAGCACGTACAGTAACGTCCGTGTTTTGAATAAGACCGATAGTTAATTGTACAGTCGGTGCCGGAATAATTGAAGTGTAACCCTTAGGCAAGGTCAGCTGACCAACAGGTTGTCCATTGTTGTCATTAATATTCATTACAGGGCCGGAATTAGAAGGGCCACCAATTGTAGGAGCAATAGTTTTTGTAGGATCAGCAGGTGTTAACGCGCTTGATAAGCCAATTTTGGTTACATCAAAAGTTTTATCAGAAACAGGTACAAAAGCAGCTGAGGCTGTTATTCTAAGATCAAAATGAAGTAGTTTTTTTGTGGATGCTGTGTTGTTCCAACCACTATTTAAACCCACTCCAAAGCCTTTAAATAAAGGAT
>JAQBNY010000232.1 GCA_028288315.1 Mucilaginibacter sp. | reverse complement strand
TTTTAAGTTACCAAAGCCCATCATTAAAGCGCGGTCAAACAATTTTTCAATTGCAAACAAAGCGTCCTCAGTGCGCATTCCCCGCACATCAATCTCCGGACTAAAGCTTGCTATATCACTGGTGTGGCTGGTAGCAGCCCTTCTTAATTCTTTTGGCACAGCAGCTTTTGATACTTTCTCCACCCGTTTTCTTTTCACCACGGTACGCAATTCGCCCATGGCTATTACTACATTGTCTTTTATTAAATCAATTACCTGCCCTGTGGTATCGCCATCAATTAGCTTTACCCAGTCGCCGGGTTTTATTTCTTCATCAGTATTAGCAACTGCTTTTGCTGTCTCAACCTTAATGGTATTCCTTTTAAGTTCGGTATTTAAATTATCCCTAAGCGACCTGGTTACTTCTTTATCGGCATTGCTGCTTTTAATTTCGGCAATGGTATTCTCAACCAGTTTATTGGCATTAAGGATTATGTTTTTCGCTTCCTGTTTAGCCTCTTTCAACAATGATTTCCTATTTTCGTCGAGGAAGCTTTTTAGCTCTTCGTTTTCAGCTAAAAGTGTATCTACCCTCTTTTGCTGGCGCTCAAGCTTTTGTTTGGTATCAAAAATTTCTTTTTTCTCGCGTTCCAGGTCTATCAATAAAGTATCCACCTTTTTCTGCCCGGCGCTTATTTTGTTTTTGGCAAGATTGAGCACATTTTGCGGCAGCCCTATTTTTTGAGCTATCTCAAACGCATATGAACTGCCGGGTTTACCCACTTCCAACCTGTATAGCGGCTGCATTTCGGTATTATTAAACAACATTGATGCATTCTCAATTCCCTCTGTGTGGCTGGCGAAGATCTTAAGGTTTGAATAGTGTGTGGTAACCATTCCCCTTACCTTTTTGTGGTTAAGCGCCTCTAAAACGGCTTCGGCAATTGGCCCGCCAAACTGCGGATCGGTACCCGTACCAAACTCATCAATCAGTATCAGTGTTTTACCGTTGGCGTCCTCCACAAATTTTTTCATTTTTGACAGGTGGGCACTGTAAGTACTCAGGTCACTCTCTATCGACTGATCGTCACCTATATCAACAAACATTTGTTTAAAAACCCCTGCTACGCTATCAGCACTGGCTGGTATCAGCAAACCCGCCTGTACCATCATTTGAAGCAAGCCAACTGTTTTCATACAAACAGATTTACCACCGGCATTAGGCCCTGATACCACTATTACACGGGTGCCTTCATCTATAGAAACATTTAGCGGCACAACCGTTTTGTTTTCCTTTTTAAAATTCAGGAACAGTAATGGATGCCGCGCATTAAATAAACGCAGCCTTGCTTCGTTTACCATTTTTGGCATTTCGGCTTCAATATCGATAGCAAAAAGCGCTTTGGCCCTAACAAAATCAAGTTTGGTTAACAGGCCGTGATATGATAATAAAAGCGGCACATATGGCCTTAGCTCGTCCGTTAAAGTGGTTAGTATTTTTATGATCTCCCGGCGGCGGTCAAACTCCAAATCACGGATACGGTTATTCAGGGTAAAAACCTCTTCAGGTTCAATATAAACCGTTTGGCCTGATGCAGACTCATCATGGATAAAGCCCTTTACTTTTCGCTTGTTCTCTGCCAATAAAGGGATACAAATGCGCCCGTCGCGTACTGTTAATGAGCCGTCTGCCGTCCAACCGTTGCTTGAAGCTGCTTTAAAGATCTGGTCTATTTTTTTACGTGCTTCCTGTTCTGCTTTTGAAATTCCTGATGTAATATCCATCAGTTCGCGCGATGCATTTATGCGGATTTTACCTTTAGGATCAATTACCTGGTCTATTTTTTTAAGTATAGCCTTCTCAATCGGCAGGTGCTCAAAAAGCGCCTCTAGGTTAGGGTATATGCCTTCGCGCTCATTAAAATAAGCTATTACCGCAAATACAGTTGTTAATGAGGCCTGTACCTGAAAAAATTCTTCTTCTGATAAAAAAGAACCTTCAATGCGGGCTTTATTTGCCAATGATTTAATATCGTAAAAATGATTAATTGGCAAGGCCGCATCATTTTGCAATATATTTTTAAACTCGTTTGCCTGGTTTAAAAACTTATATATCAGGTCGTAATTACTCATTACCTGTATCTTATCAACCATTTGCTGGCCCATAATACTCAGGCAATGTACTTTTATCAGTTCCTTAATTTCGGTAAAACCCAGCTTATCTGCACTATTGTTTGGGTACAGCATTCTTTGATTTTTTAGTGCTTACTTTATTTAATGAGTCTATTTTGAATTGTATTTTCTTTTGTATGCTATCATACATGGCCTGTATCAGTTCTGGTTGAGTGGAATAATACTTTAGGCTTTTTTTAAATGCAGCATCTGTTGTGTGGTATTTTTTAAATACAGCCATATATTTATTTCTGCCATATTTATACAAACTATCAGGTATTTGCTGCACTGCATATAATTGGCCATCAACTAAATGGATGTCAGTTAACAGTTTTATCATTTGCGCTTCTTTAATAACATCAGCTGGGGGCCCTTCATTTCTGCAGGCGGTTAAAAATACCAATACTGAAAAAAACAAGATTATATATTTATGCATTCTGTAATTTAGCGGCGTTATAAAAGCAAAATTACGGATAAATGAGCATTGCAGATAATATCATAAGCTTAAAAAAAGAAACCGACGCTATTAATGTAGCGCTACTTGCGGTTTCAAAGACCAAACCTGCCGGTGACCTGCAACAGGCCTACGATGCCGGACAGCGTTTATTTGGTGAAAACATGGTACAGGAACTTGTTGAAAAATACGAAGTTTTACCAAAGGATATACAATGGCATTTAATTGGTCATCTGCAAACCAATAAAGTTAAATACATTGCTCCATTCATTAGCATGATACAGTCTGTTGATAGTATTAAGCTATTGCAGGAAATAAACAAGCATGCAATAAAAAACAACCGCGTTATTGATTGCCTGTTACAGATTTACATTGCCGACGAGGAAACTAAGTTTGGTTTGGGTTTGGATGAAGCTATTGAACTGCTACGCAGCGAAGAGTATGCTGAGTTGAAAAATATTCGCATTAGAGGTTTAATGGGAATTGCCACTAATACGGATAGCGAAAAACAAATTAAGGAGGAGTATTACGAGTTAAAAACCTTTTTTGACGGCATTAAACTGAGCTTTTTTAGAAAGGAAGAATCATTTGATACGTTATCTATGGGGATGTCATCTGATTATAAATTGGCTATTGAACAAGGTAGCAATATGATACGCTTAGGCAGCACTATTTTTGGCGGCAGGGTTATAAAACATTGGAAGAATAATTAAATATGAACGTAAATATAAGAGTAGCCCACAAACAAGATTGCCCGCGCCTGTTAGAACTGATCACAGAACTTGCAGTATACGAAAAAGCCCCTGATGAAGTAACCGTTAGCCTGCAGGAATTTGAGGATGCCGGCTTTGGCAACAAACCGGTATGGAAAGCATTTGTTGCTGAAATTGATGGATTAGTAATTGGATTTGCTTTATACTACATACGTTACTCTACCTGGAAAGGCAGCAGATTGTACCTTGAAGATTTAATTATTACAGAAGAACATAGAGGTAAACGGATAGGAAAATTATTATTTGATCGCATTATAACTGAAGCCCGTGAAATGGGCCTAAGCGGCATGGTTTGGCAAGTATTGGACTGGAATGAACCTGCCATTAACTTCTATAACAAATACAAAGCTAATATTGAGGCCGGATGGTTAAATGCATCACTCTCAAAAGAACAAATATTAAACTTATAGCTATGAAAATCGCTGTTGTGCTGTGTTTAATGGTACTGGATTTATCAGCCTGTGAGTGGGGAAAGCCACCTAAAAAAGAGGATCATCCTATTTTTAAAGACACGCTTACTTACACTTATAAAACTATACATGAACGTGCTGCAGATTGCGGCAACAAACCAGACAGTGCATGTACGGTAGTGAAAATTAGGTATCCTGAATTTAATGGACAAACCCTATTAAATGATACCGTTAAAAGGAAACTGTTAAACCTTTTCATACTGGATAAACCAGATACAAGCCTTAAAGATCTGGCACAAAATTTCTTGAAAGCTTACGCTGATTTTAAAAAATCCAGTATTGGCGCAAGAAGGGAAATGTTTTTTGAACTGGATACCTATGTAAAAGTAATTCGGCAAGATTCTGCGCTGGTATCTTTGGAATATGGAGGTTATACATTTCTGGGAGGTGCACATGGGGCTTCTTTTACCGGCTTTGTTAACTGGAACCCTAAAGCAAATAAAGAGATATTTTTAAAAGATATTTTGATTGATGGCTATAACGCCCAACTAACAAAAGTTGCGGAAGGGATTTTCAGAAAAGACGAAAAACTGACTGATACAGCATCTTTAGAGCCTGATTACTTTTTTAAAGATGGTAAGTTTGCGCTGAATGAAAATTACGCTATAACGCCATTAGGATTACGGTTTATGTATAATCAGTACGAAATTAAACCTTATGCTGCAGGGCAAACCGAGTTGTTTATTCCCTACACACGTATCAAAAATATATTACGGCCAAATTCGGTTGTTGCACAATTCATAAATAAAAATGCTGGTATTTAAATTTGGCGGTGCATCAGTTAAAGATGCGCAGGGTGTTATTAATTTGGGTGAAGTAGTTAATAGCTATGCAGGTGACCAAATACTGGTTGTAGTATCAGCAATGGGGAAAACCACCAATTCGCTTGAAAGGTTAACCAATGCCTATGTTAATGGCACAGAAGATGTGCACGAAGTTTTTGAAGAGATAAAAGACTACCATTACCAGATACTGCATGAGCTCTTCGGCGAAACGCACTCGGTGTTTGATGAGATAGCCAATACTTTTGTAGAAATTGACTGGATGATAGAGGACGAACCGCATGACGATTATGACTTTATTTACGACCAGATAGTTTCTGTAGGTGAATTGGTATCTACCCGGATAGTGAACGCATGGTTCAATCATGCAGGCATTACAAGCAAATGGATTGATGTACGTGGATACATCCATACTGATAACACTTACCGGGAAGGTATTGTTGACTGGGATAAGACCCGTGCAAGCATTCAAAAAGACATTCCATCATTTTTAAATAAGGGCGTTGTTGTAACACAAGGCTTTTTAGGTGGCACATCAGAGAATTTTACAACCACATTGGGCCGTGAAGGGTCTGATTATACAGCTTCTATATTTGCGGCCTGCCTGAATGCAGAATCTGTTACCACCTGGAAAGATGTGCCGGGTATACTAAATGCCGACCCTAAATTTTTTGAGGATACCATTAAATTTGATGAGTTAAGCTACCAGGAAGCAATAGAGATGACCTATTATGGTGCCAGTGTTATTCATCCAAAAACAATAAAGCCGTTGCAGAACGCTAAGATACCCTTGCTGGTTAAGTCGTTCACCCACCCTGATGCACCCGGAACTGTAGTAAAAGAAACGGCTATTTATAAGTTTGAGAAACCTGTAATTATCATAAAACAAAACCAGGTGTTGTTATCTATTTCTACAATTGATTATTCTTTCATTACAGAAATGCATCTGAGCGAACTCTTTGGTTTATTCGCTGCAAGCCAGGTAAAAATTAATATGATGCAAACATCGGCATTAAGTTTTACAGCCTGTATAGATCTTTCAGTGGGGCGGTTTGATAAATTGATGCTGTCTTTAAAAGAGGCATTTAAAGTGAAATATAATGATAACCTTACATTGGTTACATTAAGGCACTACACCGATGATTCGGTAGTTGAACTTACAGCTGGTAAAACAGTTTTGCTTAAACAAACCAACAGAAATACAGCGCAGTTAGTGGTTAAGTAATTAATAGAATTAAAGGCTATACACTATTATAAGCCAGCAAGTTAATGCTGCTAATGATGTATTTAAAAAATTAACAGCATCATTGTTCAGGTAAGCTTTTCTTTCCAGCGTAGCACCTAGTACAGAATCGGTTATATTGCCTATTGTACCGGCAATAATGATGTAAAAGCAGGCATTGCTCCAGCCAATGCCCATAACATATATTATTGCGATGACTGTTGTACCGGCAATACCAATTAGCGTGCCTTCTAAACTAATTACCCCATCCTTGCCCTTTTCATCGGGTTTTAAATTAATAATGTTGTAAAAGCGCCTGCCGTAAACTGTGCCCAGTTCAGACGATAATGTATCTGCCGTTGCCGATGCTAAGGAAGCAGCCATTAAAACAGTAAATAAAGGAGCATGCAATGGTGTTATATAGGCTAATAAACCAAATAATGCCGCAACTCCTCCGTTTGCCAGCACTTGTCCGGCATTCCGTTTTTCCGGGTGATGCTTATCCAATGCTAATTTTCTTTTCTCGGCTTTTTTATGTGATGTAGCTAATACCGATAGTACAAAGAAAGCCGCTAACATGCTTATTCCTGTAAAGCCGGAACCTGCAAATATTGCCAAAGCAACCACACCGCCGGTTAAGCTGCCTGCCAGGGTTAGCTTGTTTGCTTTATAGCTGGCAAACACAGCTGCAAGAAGCAGGATAAGAAAAATTAAAGCAGGTGTTGACATCAGTATCAAACCTAAAAAAATATTTTATTATACGAATGGTGAGTTAATAAATGCACATTCAACAAGCTATTACCAAACCATTTATAATCATTGTTGAAAGTCGTTACTTTCTCCCTACAAATCTTTCCCGTATCTTAGCAACAAACATTTACCAATGTCTAAAAAGAACAAACACAAGTCCTCAATAAACCAGGTACTAACGCAAATGGTGCTTGATATTTTTGAACAAAACGGCAATACGCCACTTAATCATAAACAAGTTTCTGCTAAATTAAACATACGCGACCCGGATGCACGAAGCGTTATCCTTGATATTTTAAAGGACGAAACCTTTAAGAGTGTACTAAAAGAAATATCACCAGGCAAATTCCAATTACTTGAATTAAAGACCTTTGTTGAAGGCAAGGTTGATCTCACAAACGATGGATCGGCATTTATTGTTACCGATGACCCGGCAGAGACCGACATATTTGTGGCTCCCCGTAAGCTGCGCAATGCTTTAAATGGCGATCGCGTAAAAGTTTATGTATATGCAATAAGCAAAGGGAAACGCCAGGAAGGCGAAGTAATTGAAATACTACAGCGCAACAAAATGGAGTTTACAGGAGTTGTAAAGCTCTCTGAACGTTTTGCTTTTTTCATTCCTGATGATCGTAAAATGATGCACGATATTTTTATCCCCATCAGCGATTTGAATGGTGCCAAGAATGGTATAAAAGCAGTAGCCGAAATTACTGATTGGCCCGCCGGAGCAAAAAATCCTATAGGTCGCATTAAGCACGTATTGGGTGTGCAGGGCGAGAACGATACCGAAATGAACGCCATACTGGCCGAGTACGGTTTCCCACTCTCCTTCCCTACCGAAGTGGAACACGAAGCAAATGAAATTCCGGTTGATATACCTGCAGATGAAATTGCCAAACGCCGCGATTTTAGAGATGTACTCACCTTTACCATTGACCCATTTGATGCCAAAGATTTTGATGATGCTATCTCCTACAAAAAACTGGAAAATGGCAATTATGAAGTTGGTGTTCACATAGCCGATGTAGCTCATTATATCATCCCCGATTCTGGTTTAGATAAGGAAGCCTACGAACGTGGCACCTCTGTTTATTTGGTAGACAGGGTAATACCTATGCTGCCTGAACGGTTATCAAACGGATTATGTTCCTTGCGACCAAAAGAAGATAAGCTGTGCTTTGCCGCCGTTTTTGAACTGGATGAGAATGCCGATATAATTACAGAATGGTTTGGTAAAACTGTTATCCACTCTGATAGGCGCTTTACTTACGAGGAGGTGCAGGATGTAATAGAAACGCAAACCGGCGATTATCCCGAAGAAATATTGCAGCTAAATGCGCTGGCCTATAAACTGCGTGAGCGTAAATTTAAAGCGGGCGCTATCAGCTTTGAAACCACCGAGATTAAGTTTAAGTTGGATGAAAGTGGTAAACCAACCGGCGTGTACGTAAAGGAACGCAAGGATGCCCACAAACTGATTGAAGATTTTATGCTACTGGCCAACCGTAAGGTGGCCGAACATATAAGCAAAATGGGTAAAGGCAAACATAAATACACATTTGTTTACCGCGGGCACGACTCTCCTAAGCCCGATGCATTGGCTAATTTTGCACAGTTTGCTGCAAGGTTTGGTTATAAGATCAATACTAAATCTGAGAAGGAAACTGCCAAATCTCTTAATTTTTTAATGGAAGATGTAGAAGGCAAAAAAGAGCAAAACGTACTTACTCAACTGGCTATCAGATCAATGGCTAAGGCTATTTACACCACCAAAACATCCAGCCATTATGGTTTAGCGTTTGATCATTATACACATTTTACCTCGCCTATACGTCGTTACCCTGATGTAATGGTGCACAGGTTATTGTTCCATTATTTAAATGGTGGCCAAAGTGCCAATGCAGAACATTACGAGGAACTTTGTAAACACAGTTCTGCAATGGAAAAAAAGGCGGCGGATGCAGAGCGTTCTTCAGTTAAATACAAACAGGCCGAATACCTTAAAGACCAGGTGGGTAACATATTTACCGGCATAATTTCGGGTGTTACCGAATGGGGTATGTATGTTGAGATTATTGAAAATAAATGTGAGGGTATGATACGACTGCGCGATATTAGCGATGATTTTTATACTTTAGACGAGAAAAACTTCGCCATCATCGGTCAGCGTAAAAAGAAAATATACCAGTTAGGTGATGAGGTAAGTATCCGGGTGAAAAATGTTGATCTGACTAAAAAACAGATAGATTTTTCATTAGTAAATAGTTGATTTAGTATAATAAAGTTGATTGAATAAGGTTGAGGTTATGTGTAAGATTTAACTATTAACTTAATAAATAGCCCGACTCATCAACTCAAAGCACAATATGAGAAAATTAGAAGATCTGCAATTGTTAATTGCAAATTCTGTATCTGAATTAAAATATCCTGCTTATCCTGCCGAGCTTTACGAGCCTATCAGCTATATTTTGGCTTTGGGCGGTAAACGGATGCGCCCCGCCCTTTTGCTAATGGCCTGCGACCTTTTTGGTGGTGATGTGGAGGCAGCCCTTCCACCTGCTTTGGCTATAGAGGTGTTCCATAACTTTACATTGATGCATGATGATATTATGGATAACGCTCCTCTCCGCCGTGGCTGTATAACAGTACATGAAAAGTGGAACCAGAATGTAGGCATATTATCTGGTGATGTAATGCTGATTGAGGGCTATAAGCTGATGATGCAGGTACGCGATAATATTTTAAGGCAGGTGCTTGATATTTTCAACGCTACAGCGGTGGGTGTTTGTGAGGGGCAGCAATTGGATATGAATTTTGAGAGCAGCAATAATATTGGCATTGCTGAATACATTAACATGATTCGCCTTAAAACGGCGGTTGTATTAGGTGGCGCCCTAAAAATAGGTGCTTTAATTGGTGAAGCCGATCAAAAAGATGCCGACCTGCTAAGTGTTTTTGGTGAACAATTAGGTATCGCTTTCCAACTACAGGATGATATTTTGGATGTGTACGGCAACCCTGAAAAATTTGGCAAGCAGGTTGGCGGTGATATCATCTCCAATAAAAAAACTTACCTTCTTATAAAGGCATTAGAATTGGTTAAAAACGAGCAAGCTACCGACCTTGATAATTGGCTTGCCGCTAAAGATTTTGACCCAGCCGAAAAAGTTGCCGCCGTTACTGAAATATACAACCATTTAAATATACGTCAGTATGCTGAGAACGAAATGCAGGCATATGCAGAGAAAGCTTTTGAGGCATTAGAAAAGATTAATTTACCCGAAGAAAACAAACAGTACCTCCGTGATTTTGCTGATGGGTTACTGGTAAGGGAATATTAAATTATTGTTCAATGAAATAGCAAAACTATGAAGCAGTCACTCGAGCGACTGTGTTACTCCTTCAAAAACGGATTAAACGTTCTTGCACCAATCTCCATACCGGCGGCACGGCAAACCGTTTTATCACCAAACCTAAAGTTGATATTATCCATTGCCTGATAAAGCCGGATGCGCTCCTCGTTATCTTCAAACAGGTTTATTTGATAGCTGCCGGTGCAAAGGTTACTTAGCCTCACGCCTATCAGTCGTATTGGCCGGTGCTGGTTCCATGCTTTTGTTAATAGGTTTTTAATACCGGGTATGAGGATGTGCTCGGCTGCGGTTAATGCTATTTTTTGTTGTTGGGTATGTGTGTCAAAATTGGCATAGCGGATCTTGATAGCCAGGCAGGACGATACCTTATTCTCTCGTCTTAATTTTCCGGCCAGCTCTTCGGTCATGCTTACCAGGATAGTTTCCAATGTGCGCCTATCAGCTACATCACTTTCAAAGGTATGCTCTGTTGAAATTGATTTACGGTCGCTGTGCGGTACTATTTCGCTGTCATCAATGCCATTGGCCTTGTTGTAAATGTAAGTACCCATCTTGCCAAACACGGTTTCCAAAAACTTCAGGTTCACACGTTGCAGGTCGCCTATTCTTTCAATACCGTACTGGTAAAGTTTTTGGCAGGTATTTTCTCCAAGTCCGGGTATTTTACGGATAGGCAGTGGCGCTAAAAACTCTTTCTCTTTGCCATGCTCAATATATAGCTGTCCGTTGGGTTTTGCCTGATTGGTAGCCATTTTAGCGATGGTTTTGCCGGATGCCATACCAAAAGAAATAGGCAGCCCGGTTTCCCTTATCACCCGTTGCCTAAGATCGCTGGCAATTTTATAAGGATCATGGAAGCGCTCCATGCCCGTTAGATCTATATAAAACTCATCTACCGAAGTCTTTTGATAAAGCGGTACGGATCTGTGGATGATCTCGGTAACCTCGCGTGATGCCTCAGAATAACGCCCATGTGTACCATGTATTACAATAGCATGCGGACAAAGCTTAAGCGCCTGCCTTGTAGGCATAGCAGAATGTACACCAAATGCGCGCGCCTCGTAACTGCAAGAAGCCACTACACCCCTATCTGCCGAGCCGCCTATAATTACCGCCTTGCCAATGAGCGAAGGGTTGAATTTCCTCTCTACAGATACGAAGAATGAATCAAGGTCGATATGTACAATATGCCGCTTAGCATCCATGTACAAATATGAAAATATAATTTGAATTACTAAAATAATTAGCAAAATTTGTGATGTTAATTCACATATTTTATGACTGGTTATGCCGACTACTTATTCCTTCTCTCACCGCCGGAAGCTGTCAAACACGAGATACTTCGTTATAAAAAAGCATCGGCAAGGCTAATTGGCGATTATAAGAGTATGGATTCGCCGGCACATATATCAATACTGCATATAGAGCGGCAGAAACCTTTTTTTGCCAATACCACCGTTGGCCACATGGAGAAAAAGCTATATATAATGCCGCCGGTTTTGCTGCATGTGGATGGCTTTAGATATTTTACCCATCTGCATAGCAAAATGACTATTTATGCACATATCC
>JAQBNY010000223.1 GCA_028288315.1 Mucilaginibacter sp. | reverse complement strand
TTAGTGCTATCATATTTTGCAGTGTTTGGATCATAACCCAATGCATCGTAGATCTTATGGATCTCAGGCGATTCGGTTTTTACTGATTTGTGGCAGTTCATACAAACGTTCAATGATGGTATTGAAGCGTTTTTAGATTTGAACGCACCGGTGTGGCAATACTGGCACTCCATTTTCATTACACCTGCGTGCAATTTGTGTGAGTACTTAATAGGTTGTACCGGTTGGTATCCCTGGTGAACGTTAGTGTTCCACATGGTTACCCAGCTCCAACTACCTAAAGCTATAGTACCGCACAGTATTACAAAAAATACCAGCTTCTTGTTCTTAGCAAGCTTTTTAAAGGTAGCTAAACGGTCAACAGGTGCTTTCTCTTCGCCTGTTATTTCGTCTTCAATCAATAAGCCCTGGCTACGCAGCAACAAACGCTCAAGCGTTGCAATTACTTTGTTTAATACCAGGATAACGATGAATGCAATAACGATAACGCCGATTAAACCGAAGATTACCAAGTTGCTTGGAGGGCCGGTTTCTGCTGCAGCACCACCGCCACCGGCAGGAGCTTTAGCCTTTTCGGCCTGCATGTTTTTCCACTCTGTACGCACATAAGTTATTACGTTACCTACATCGGCATCACTTAACTCAGCAAACACAGTCATATTTGCCTGGTTGAACTCGTTATAGATTTTAACTGCCTTTGGATTTTTTGCAGCGATTAATGCCTGGTTGTTCTGGATCCATTTGGTCAGATAAGCATCATCTGTTTCTTGCGTAAGCTGCGGCCCTAACGCCGGACCCGTAGCACGCGTGTCTATTTTGTGACACGCAGTACATTTCGCTTTGAATATCGCTTCACCTTTTGCTGCATCTGCCTGCGCATGGGCTGAAAACCCAAAAACAGCCAGACCGGCCACTAGTAAAATCGACTTTGTAAACTGTTTAAAAAGTAATGAGATATTTCTCATAAAGTGTATTTATGCTAAATAGTTATATTATTAATGAGTGAAACTGCCCTAAAGAATTATGATTTTTCCACTTTTACAGCCACAAAAGTATAATTTATTACAGTATCGCTGACAAATTAATGACACGAATGTCTAATTTATAATCGTTCTAAATTATTAGGAAAAACCCTTTAAATTTTCTTAAAGGGCATATATTTTTTATAGTAAAAGGATCTGAGAAAACTAGGTTTTATAAAGATACTTTAAAATTTAATTATTGTTTTAATATCCAAGCAAATATCAATGGTACAACTATAGTAGCATCACTCTCCACAATGAATTTTGGTGTATTAATATCCAGTTTTCCCCATGTTATTTTTTCATTTGGCACTGCGCCGGAATAAGAGCCGTATGAGGTGGTTGAATCTGATATCTGGCAAAAATAGCTCCAGAAAGGAATATCAGTCATTTCCATATCCTGATAAAGCATCGGCACCACGCAAATAGGGAAATCGCCGGCAATACCACCACCTATCTGGAAAAAGCCTACACCTTTACCACTAGAATTTTTTGGATACCAATCAGCTAACCAAGCCATATATTCAATACCGCTCTTCATGGTAGATGCCTTTACTTCGCCTTTTATAACGTATGATGCAAAAATATTACCCATGGTTGAATCTTCCCAACCCGGCACAACAATTGGCAGGTTTTTTTCTGCAGCAGCCAGCATCCATGAGTTTTTAGGATCAATTTCATAGTATTGCTCCAACTCGCCGCTTAACAATATTTTGTACATGTACTCATGCGGAAAGTAACGTTCGCCATTGCTGTCAGCATCTTTCCATATTTTGTAAATATGCTTTTGCAGTCGACGGAAAGCTTCTTCTTCGGGGATACAAGTATCGGTAACACGGTTGTAGTGGTTTTCTAAAAGATCCCACTCATCCTGCGGACTTAAGTCGCGGTAGTGCGGCACGCGTTTGTAATGTGAATGCGCTACAAGATTCATGATATCCTCTTCAAGGTTTGCACCTGTACATGATATAATATCAATTTTATCCTGGCGAATCATTTCGGCAAGCGAGATGCCCAATTCCGCTGTGCTCATAGCACCAGCCAGTGTCACCATCATTTTGCCGCCTTCAGTTAAATGTGTTTCATAACCTTTAGCAGCATCCATCAGCGCTGCCGCATTAAAATGCAGGTAATTCTTTTCGATAAACTGCGATATAGGACCTCTTTCTGTACTCATATTTATAAACTCTAATTATTTGCAAAAGTAGGTATTTTGAACACATCAGAATTTTAAATTCCAAATTCGCTGAAACAATTAGTTAAAATATATCTTTAGCATCACTAAAGTATATGAAGAAACTTTTCCTTATCCTGCTCCTGATAGTTGTTTTTCAACCTGTTTTTGCACAAAGGCACCTGCTTCCAAAGTTTGTGCGCAAAATGATATTTGAAAAGGATAGCAGCAAAAAAGCCAGTTTTGTGCTGTTACCTGTATTAAGTTCGGCCCCAGAAACCGGTTTGGAGCTCGGCGGATCGGCCCTTTATTCTTTTTATACCGATACCATAAGCCCTAACACCCGCATCTCTAACATATTTGCTTACGGCACACTTACCACTAAGGGCCAAAGCCGAATAAACCTGAGCACTAACTACTGGCTGCCGCAAAATAAATATCACTACACAGCATCTATCGGCTATATTAATTTTCCGTTTGACTTTTATGGCGTTGGCAATAACACTCATAAAGTTGATGCCGACCGCTTAGGCCAAAAACGTGTAAGAGTAACTTTTATAGGCGAAAAGAAATTTGGCAACAATGTTTATATAGGTGTGGTAGCGGGTGGCTATGATTACCGTTTTAATGACGCTAATACTACCGGCATTTTCAACACCGACCCAACAATTGAAGGCCGGCATGGGGGTGCTTTTTTATATGCAGGTCCGAGCCTGGTTTTTGATAATCGTAATAACAATACTTATACTACTAAAGGTATCCACATTACCAGTTATTTAAACTTGATGAAGGGTGTGTTTAGTAACAACAACTACAGCGGCGGTCTGTTTAACCTGGAATATGCACAATACTTTAAGTTAGATAGACATTTTGTTTTGGCTTTTGATGTGCAGGAACAAAGCCTTACCGGCAGTCAATCGCCGTTTTACTTGCTGCCTGCTTTGGGAAGTGATGAAATGATGCGCGGCTATTACAACGGCCGTTTCCGCGACCGCAACCTGCTTGCCGGGCAAACAGAGCTGCGTTATCGCCTCAGCGATCGCATTGGAGTGGTTGGCTTTTTAGGAACCGGACAGGTATTCAATAAAACTTTTAGTCTGAATGAATTTAAACCCAACTATGGTGGCGGCCTCCGCTACTTTTTTGATACAGAAAAAGGCCTCAGTATCCGTGTTGACTATGGTGTAGGTGAAAAACGCCCCGGCGAAAGCAGGCAAAGCGGTGTGTATATTGGGTTAGGGGAAGCTTTTTAGATGTGCATATTTTAAATTACAGATGTGCAGATGACAGAGCTCATTTGCACATTTGCATACCCGCACATTTGTACATTTATCAGAGCCTAATTTTAAAATCTTCCTTCGCCTGCCCGGGTTTAAAGAAAACCAGCCCAATCCAAAACAAATCTACTGTGGCGCTTACCTGCGGATGCGCTTTTATTTGTTCCCAGGCTTGCTTCATGCCGTCGCTCCAGTAAATATCATCAAATATTAACATAGTGTCCTCATGTACCTTGGGCAGACACCATTCAAAGTATCTTAGGGTTGCATCGCGCTGATGGTTACCATCTATATATACAAAGTCGAGTTTCTCCTGACTATCCAGTACACCACCAAGGGTATCATCAAAGTTGCCTGTGATAACTTCAATATCATTTAATCCCGCCCTTTTAAATACCTCTTTGGCTATGCCTGCAGTTTGCGGGCAACCCTCCAGCGTATATACCTTGGCGTTGGGTGCTGCATGTTGAAGATACACCGTGGTTATGCCAAGGCAAGTACCCAGTTCAATAATATTAGTTGGTTTGATGAATGCAACTAACCTGTGAAGCAGCTTAGCTAGCTTTGGGGGTTTTAGAGCGTTAGTGGTGATGTCGCTAATTCTTTTCTGCTTGTTGTTATTTACATGCGATCCGGCACCCAGGTCGGTAACGGTTATCATCCGGTCATCTGTCAGCAGGTGATTGCGTTGTGCTTCTACAATATCGTAAACTTCTTTATGCCTGTTATCATATATAACCTCATCCACCAAACGGTATATAAACGGCGAATGTAAACCATGACGATTTTTTGACTTAAACCGGTGCAACAGA
>JAQBNY010000216.1 GCA_028288315.1 Mucilaginibacter sp. | reverse complement strand
GTTTAATAGTATTACTGATAGCCCTGTTTTATGATGCCGATCTTAAATTGGGTGCGGTGTTATTTTTAGCCATGACGGGTAATTTGATCGTGGCCGGTTTAACGGGTGCATCTATCCCACTGATATTGAAAAGGGTAGGTGTTGACCCGGCAGTGGCATCATCCATTATCATAACCACCTTTACAGATTGCATAGGCTTTTTATTGCCACTTTGGCTTGCATCAAGCTTTTTATTATAAATTTGACGTTTCCAAAAATACTGAACAACATGACAGAAGTAAGATACGACTGGACCCACGAACAAATAGCAGAAATATACCATTCACCATTGCTTGACCTGATTTACCGGGCGGCCAGCATTCACCGTGAAAATACAGATTATTCAGAAGTACAGATCAGTTCATTGATCTCGATTAAAACAGGCGGTTGCCCGGAGGATTGCGCTTATTGTCCGCAAGCGGCGCGTTATAACACCGGGGTTGACGTACATGCTATTATGCCTAAAGAAGAAGTTGTAGCCGTAGCTCAAAGGGCTAAAGATGGCGGCGCTTCAAGGCTTTGCATGGGTGCTGCATGGCGCGAGGTACGTGATAACCGTGATTTTGACAAAGTGATTGATATGGTTAAGGCTGTTAACGCTATGGATATGGAAGTATGCTGCACACTGGGTATGCTTACCGAGCAACAGGCGCAACGCTTGGCCGATGCAGGCCTGTATGCTTACAACCATAATTTAGATACCTCTGAAGACGATTATAAACGTATTATCACCACCCGCACCTATGATGATCGTTTACAAACGCTTGAGCATGTGCGTAAGGCTAAGATCAGCGTATGCAGTGGTGGTATAATTGGTTTAGGAGAAACCGTTGCCGACCGTATATCTATGCTTAAAACATTATCAAATCTGCCCGCACACCCTGAATCTGTTCCTATTAATGCGTTAGTACCAGTAAAAGGTACACCTTTAGCAGATCAGCCGCGCGTGTCTGTTTGGGATATGGTAAGGATGATAGCTACAACCCGTATCATTATGCCTAAAACTGTGGTAAGGTTATCAGCTGGTCGTACCGAAATGAGCACTCTTGAACAGGCTTTTTGCTTTATGGCAGGTGCTAACTCTATATTTGCCGGCGAAAAACTATTAACTACGCCAAATCCATCTTTTGATGAAGATATGGCCATGTTTGAGTTGCTGGGCCTAACCCCACGCAAAGCTTTCAAAAACGGCAGGCCAAACGAGCCTAAAGAGTTAAGAGAAATGAGTATCAATGAGGTGATATAAATAAAAGGGCCGGTTTTAAACCGGCCCTTTTTAATTTAGCTAATTATTTCTGCCTGCTGCTCGTCATTTACCTTGGGGCGAAATGCCATATATGCCAATGCAATAACCGTAATCCCGGCAGATACATACATAATTAAAGGGATTCTCGCTATTACATCCTGGTAGTACCAGCCTGAGAATAAGGCCCCAACACCTATACCTGCTTCTAAAGCGATGTACATGGTAGCCATTGCTTTGCCGCGATACTCGGGATGGCTCATATCAACAGTCCATGCATTTAAAGCAGGAGAGAGGATACCTGTAGCTACACCGTATACTGCTGCACCCAGCATTAAGCCGGCAAAAGTATCTGCATAGCCAACAATTAGTAAGGATGTTACCAATAAAATAAGTCCGGTATTAATAACGTGGATACGCCCATATTTATCTGATGCCTTACCGGATACAAAACGGATGATTAAGGATGCCACTGTGAATACCATAAAGAATAAACCTTTATTGATTATGCCCAGGTGCTCGCCCCAGTCAGGAATTAAGGTAAGGATAGCGCCATAAGCAATGTAAGACAAAAAGGTAACTACAGCCGCAGGCAGCACTTCCACTGCTATAATATCTCTTCTGGATATTTTTAGAATAGATAAACTGAAGCGATGTTTTATATTGAGCGTCTCTTTCATGTTCATCAATATCACAATAGACATTAACGCGAACAACGACGACGTATAAAAAAGTGCATTTAATGAAAACGCCAGCTTAATAGTACTGCCAATAGCCGGGCCAATAGCTAAACCTGTACTAAAGCACAAACCATGGAAGCCCAGTGCTTCGCCCCAGCGTTCCCGGGGAACAATATCAGCTACATATGCGGCAGTTGCTGTGGGTTTAAAGCCTGTTGAAAAACCATGTATCAGCCTCAAAAAAAGAAATCCCGAAACGGTACCTAAAACAGGATAAAGAAATCCGCATACAAAGCAAACTATTGAGCCAACCGCCATTACGGGTACGCGGCCAAGGGTATCTGTAAGCCTGCCGCTAAAAGGGCGGGAGATACCAGCTGTGAGCGTAAATAAAGCGATAATCAGCCCTTTATATTCAGCACCACCAATACTGCTTAAATAGGCAGGCAATTCAGGTATCAGCATATTAAAACTGGCCGAGAATAACAAGGAGCTGAGACAAACCAAACCGAACTGAAGATTATAAATAGGGTGGTCGGTTTTTACCATATGTAAAGGATAAGTTTTATGAATTGCTGCAAAGTTAAACTTTCTGTTTAATCAAGTATAAGTTTCTCAATTAACTTGCAATAGGTTAATTGTTATTATTATTAACAATTAACCTATTAGGAAATTAATATGGTTCTTTTTATAAAAATATAGTCAGTCTTGGTGAATGTGAACAGACCTAAAAGCCTGTTCACTTGGTAGGTATGATGGCTAATGCCGAGATCATTACACTGGATGCTGCCATATTACAAAGGCTAATCCGCGATGTTATAAAAGCAATAAACAGCAAGTAAAAGATCATTATTTCCAGCTAATATGGATCTTCTGATTGCCGTTAACAATGTATTGCATGTTGCCATCTTTGGTTAATTCACCTTTAAGCGCCTCTTTATCTTTATCAACAGTAACAGTAAAATTTGGTAGTTTGTGGTCATCCATCTTTACAATAAGTAGTCGGGTTTTAAACCGGCTATCGCCCAATGTACTAAATGATATTGGCGCACCCTTTCTGTAAGTAAATGATTCAGTTGGATAATCAACAAACACCATAAAATTTTCATCGGGCACACGTAAATAATGGCGTGGCAAAATACCAAATGCATTGCCTGCACCGTAAACTTCCTGTCCCACCTGGCCGCATTGTTCCCATCCATCATGCATATCTTCAAGGGCTATCCAAAGTTTGGCATCTAATTCGCCTACTTTAACTTCTTCAGCTAGCATCTCTTTCGGCAGCATGGTAGGGTAATAATATACCGCCCTGTTTACCAGGTATTTTACATATTCTGCTAATAAAAGAGATATAGATGGTAATATATCCACACCTTGAGCGTGCCTCAAATAGTCATGTATGGCACAAAACACCTCCTGCTCTTCATAAACAGCTGTATAAGGCGCATCATTTAGCGGGAACAGGCAAAAGAATGAGGGGAAGTTTTTCCCATAACCGTAATTGCAATCCCAAAGCCGTACGTTTTTAAATGTGCTTGCTAAGCACATATAGCTTAGATTTAAATATAGTTTATTATTGGTGATCTTGTATAACCGAAGCAACGCACCTGCAGCGAATACGGTATTGTTAGCCTGGTAAAACACTTCGAACCCTAAGCCCTCAAGTTTTTTAGCAGCTATTTCGGCTTCATTTAAGTAACGTTTTTTACCGGTAAGCTCATAAGCCTGCAGCATAACATGGGCATAAAGTCCGGGTACATCCTTTTCGCCGCCTTTGCCGGGATTGGTTTCGGCTTTGAGAACTTCAAGCGTATCCATTTTATAAAAAACAGGCCATTGGTAATCAAAATGATG
>JAQBNY010000211.1 GCA_028288315.1 Mucilaginibacter sp. | reverse complement strand
AAGAGGAAGTAATTTTAGCACAAAAAATTAGAGAAGGCGATCAGGCTGCATTAGAGAGGTTAACTAAGACCAACTTACGTTTTGTGGTATCTGTTGCTAAACAATATCAAAACCAGGGGCTTACCCTTGGTGATCTTATTAACGAGGGTAACTTAGGTCTTATTAAGGCTGCCAAACGCTTTGACGAAACTAAAGGTTTCAAATTTATATCATATGCGGTTTGGTGGATACGCCAAAGTATATTACAAGCTATTGCTGAGCAATCACGTATAGTTCGTTTGCCTTTAAACCAGGTTGGCTCACTAAGCAAAATAAGCAAGGCCTTTTCTAAATTAGAACAAGAATTTGAACGTGAGCCCTCTCCGGAAGAACTGGCAGATATATTGGAAACTACTGTAGATAAAATATCTGATACACTGAGCAACTCTGGCCGCCATGTTTCAATGGATGCGCCGTTTGTACAGGGTGAGGAAAATACATTATTAGATGTACTGGAAAATCAGGAGCCAAATACAGATTCGATCCTGATAAATGAATCATTATCTGAAGAGATAAAACGGTCACTTTCTACCCTTACTGAGCGTGAGCGTGAAATCATAGTACTGTTTTTTGGCTTAGGCAGTAACCACCCGCTATCGCTGGAAGAAATTGGTGAAAAGTTCAATTTAACCCGTGAACGCGTTCGCCAAATAAAAGATAAGGCATTGCAACGTCTTCGCCATACATCAAGAAGCAAGATTTTGAAATCATACTTGGGATAATCCCTTAACGATGCCCCTTTTAAAAGCCTCCTCTTAAACAAGCGGAGGCTTTTTAATTTATCAACCGCAATACAATTTATCAGGCGCATTTACGTATAGTAACAGTTAATGAAACGCCTAAACACACTTGTGCTTCAGTATTACCATACACTTTTGGTGTACAATATTTCATTCACGCTATTATGTTTTGTACTCACCGGTTTGGGCGCCAATTTTAACCCGG
The DNA here is from genome assembly GCA_028288315.1 of Mucilaginibacter sp. Classification (GTDB taxonomy): domain Bacteria; phylum Bacteroidota; class Bacteroidia; order Sphingobacteriales; family Sphingobacteriaceae; genus Mucilaginibacter. The sequence continues at coordinate 2,701 of JAQBNY010000211.1, read as the reverse complement.
GTGTGATGTTTTTTTGTAAATTGATTGGTTTTTTCGCCGCCGCGGGTTTACATTATTATTCAGCTGCTAATACATATTTCTACTATCGTAATGCGGGAATAAACATTCGGCGGTTGTTCACATACGCTTGTGTGGCAGATGCCATGGCTTCCCTTCTTTTTATCATACCTTTTACCATCATATCAAATATATTACATGCCGCCTCACAAGTTAAAGGTTGATAGTATACAGCTGGAGTTTGATGGCCGCAAAATACTGCAGGACGTATATCTGGATTGTAAACAGGGTGAGGTCATAGGCCTGCTAGGGAGGAACGGCTGTGGCAAATCATCGCTTTTGAGAATTATCTTCGGCACATTAGAAGCATCTTACAGGTATGTAAGTATTGATGACCAGTTCATACATAAGGGATATTATAACAATCGGATAGCCTACCTGCCACAGCAAAGCTATTTGCCCAAAAAAATTAAGTTAAATAAGTTGGCAAAAATGCTGGTTGATGAGAATTTATGGAACGAGTTTATTTCCCTGTCGATTTACAAAGAGCATTCACACAAAACACCCGAACAATTATCAGGCGGTGAGCTAAGGCAGTTGGAAATGTTGATGATTATCCATAGTCGCGCTGATTTCATATTACTTGACGAACCTTTTACACACATCTCCCCCATTCAGGCAGACGAATTCAAACCCGTTATACGCGCCTGTGCCCAACGCAAAGGCATTATCATAACCGACCATCAATATTACAATATTTTAGAAGTGAGCGACCGGATAATTTTATTGACCGACGGCACCACAAAACATATCACCAATAATGAAGAATTGGTTACATACGGCTATCTTAGCGGTATCTAATACATAAACAAGATGATCATACCTATTTACCAGGCAGATGCCTTTACCGATAGACTATTTGGTGGCAATCCGGCGGCTGTTTGTCCCCTAACCGAGTGGCAGCCTGATGCAGTAATGCAAAAGATTGCCTTAGAAAACAACCTGGCCGAAACCGCCTTTTTTGTAAAGAATGAGAACGGTTACCTGTTGCGCTGGTTCACTCCCGAACTGGAGATTGATCTTTGCGGCCACGCTACACTGGCATCGGCACATATCTTGTTCACTGAACTGGGATATCCAGCAGATACAATTCATTTTAACACGGTAAAAGCCGGCACATTAACTGTAAAACGGGAAGGCGATAAGTATGCAATGGACTTCCCCTCAAGACCCCCATTCGCTGCTGAATTACCGTTAGGGCTGGTTGAAGCTTTAGGCGGAGCTAAGCCTAAGGAGGTTTTACGCTCACGCGATTATATGTTGGTATATGAGAATGAAGATGATATTTTAAACATAGTTCCTGACCATTCTGCACTGGCTAAGATAAATACATTAGGCGTAATTATTACGGCGCCCGGCAAGGATGTCGACTTTGTGTCCCGCTTTTTTGCCCCTGCTGCAGGTGTTCCTGAAGATCCTGTTACAGGCTCCGCACATTGCAATTTAATACCTTACTGGGCTGGCAAACTAGGAAAGACTGTACTACATGCCTACCAGGTATCTGCCCGCAAAGGAGAGCTTTGGTGCGAGCTTAAAGGCGACCGTGTATTTATGGCCGGTAAGGCAGTTACGTATTTAAAAGGAAACATAGAAGTTTAACCAGCCGTAAAAGGAATAAGATTTATTTAAGCTTTCAAAAAATGCCTCTTGCATGCTTGAGGGGCTGATTTTTTTGTTACTTTAACGAGTTGAATTTTTAAATACGGTATACTTCTCTAATGCAGCTTACACAGTTAGAAATCAAGGGGTTCAAAAGTTTTGGCGATAAAATAACCATCAATTTTAATGAGGGTGTTACCGCTATTGTTGGCCCTAACGGCTGCGGAAAGTCAAACGTGGTTGATTCCATACGCTGGGTTTTGGGCGAGCAAAGCACCCGTGCGCTGCGTTCCGAGAAAATGGATAACATCATTTTTAACGGTACCAAGAGTCGCAAAGCGGCCAATCTTGCCGAAGTATCGCTAACGTTTGACAACACTAAAAACATTCTCCCTACTGATTTTTCTCAGGTTACCCTTACGCGCAGGCTTTACCGCAGCGGAGAAAGTGAATATTTGCTTAATGATGTACAATGCCGCCTAAAAGATATTACCGATCTTTTCCTTGATACCGGCATTGGGGCTAACTCCTACGCTATTATTGAATTAAAGATGATCGATGAGATCATTAATAACAAAGAAGGGTCGCGCCGTAACCTGTTTGAGGAAGCATCAGGTATATCTAAATATAAACTCCGTAAAAAACAAACTTTCAGTAAGCTTAAAGATACTGAAGCTGATTTGGAACGGGTTGAGGACTTGCTTTTCGAAATTGAAAAGAACCTGAAGACGCTGGAAAACCAGGCTAAAAAGACAGAGCGCTATTATCGTTTAAGAGATCAATATAAAGAATTAAGTATTTCACTGGCTTCTTTCAAAATAGCAAGTTTCAGCAAATCGCTGGCTTTTATTGAGGAAAAAGAACAGGCGCAACGGATGGAAAAATCTGCCTTTGCCAGTCAGATTGATGCATTGGAGGCTGCCTTACAACAATCAAAGTTAGATAGTCTTACTAAAGAAAAAAACCTTGCGGCCCAGCAAAAGGCAAGCAATGAGTTTATAGCTAAGATACGCGCTTATGAAAGTGAAAAGCGCATTAAGAATGA